>NZ_DIHV01000155.1:0-4270 GCF_002420325.1 Marinobacter sp. UBA5687 | reverse complement strand
CCGGACATCCGCGTTACCCCGGATCACCGCTTCAATGCGTTCCGCCGGTGCATCGATCACCACCGCAAGGCGCATCGGCTCGTGGCGCCAGTGCTCACCGTCGAACACCGACTGCAGCGGCAGCCCGATCTTGAGATCGACTCCATTCCCTTCGATCACGCCCAGGTTACCGCCAACGACCGAGTGCAGCAGTTTGTTGCCGGCACCGAAGATATCCGGCCTTGCAACGGAACCGAAATACTGCAGGTTGATCCAGTTGGCCACCACCATGGGCGCAGACATCAGCAGAGTCAGAACCTCTCCGGACGGGTCCTGCGCCGGATCATAGTCGTGCAGGAAGCACCGTCCTCCGAGATCCAGTGAGCGAGTAAGCGAGCGCGGGCCGATCACCATCCCGGCATTATTCGCCAGCCCCCACTCCGGCCGCACTTCCGCCCAGTTGCGAGTCCGGCGTTTGAGTTCGGCAAGCAGGTCGTCATCGTTCTTGCCATTAAGCCCGAGACTGGTGGCTCTCTCTCTGCGACAGGCGCGACCAGCAGCCTCAAGCTTCTCAACCAGCGTATTCAGTACCCGCTGATGGCTATCGGGCACCTGGTCCCGCCCGTAAATGGTTATCCTGTCTGTGATCGTGCAATGCTCAGCCGCCAGAGCAATGGTGCTCTCGGGCATAATGATGCCACGCTCTGCCAGCCCCGCCCTCACCTGTCGGTCATTCAGCAGCTCGGCAGCCACTCTGGCATTTACCCCTCCATTTTTGCCGCCACAGGCTCCGCAGGCCAGACCAGCTTCGTTGGGGTTGTTGTCCGTATGGGCACCATGGCCCACCAGCAACAACACGCTGGCGAAGCCTTTGGTCAGGGACATCGCCCGCAAAAGCCCTTCCGCCAGATTTACCCGCTCAGGATCTGACAAAGGATAGCCGTCCACGCAGTGGTGGAGCCTGCCGGGTTCCACCGCCTCTGCTTTTGTAGAGTTTCTGTTCAGGCTGTCGCGAACCAGCTTCCAGGCCCAGGCAAGGCCAGTGGTTTCCACCAGTGTGAATGTAGACAGGCTGGAGTATTTGGCCCGGCGTACGGACTCCCGAACCTGTTCGCGGCTGTCCAGTTTCCGGTCCAGCTCCCGGTCTTCTGACGGACTGCCCAGGGTTTCCGAGTACCGATACACCGGCGCCAGCAGTCCCGGCAGCCGGGCTTCGTCATCGGTTGGGCCATGCCTGTGGTGAACAATGGGCATGCCGAAAAAGCCCGCCACGCCAAGCGTTCTGATTTCAGGGTATACCTTCTCCAGCTGTCGACGAATGACTTCGGACCTTACGTCTATGCAGAAGGCGGCCTGCACTTCCGCCACAGGATCCGGTTCCGCCAGCGTGCTCCGCTCACTGGAGCGGATATCGTCAAGGAAACGGGACTGCCAGGCCAGCTCATAGGCCCGATGCCATATCCAGAGTGCCTGTTCATTAGCGGAGGCCGGCGCCAGATCGAACGCATTGACGTAACGATTCTGCCAGCTCTCACGCTCTGCCTCAGTCATATTGATCAGCGCATGGGCCTCATGAATGAGCCAGATGGTCGCCAATTGCGCGCAGAAGTGTTCGGTACCGCTTTCATGAGGATCGCCCAGTGCTGCTCGCCAGTCCACACCTCTGCACCAGGATGCCCAGCCCAGCAACTGTCCGAGCAAATGGTGGATCACCAGGGGCAGTTGGCGGCTGCTGTAAGGCAGCTCACGAGCTACCGTTGTAGCGGCTTCCTGCCAGTCAGGCTTCAGCAACATTTCCATCCTGGCTTTCCGGGCCAGTGAGCGTCCGGACTGACTAAGCCAGAACTGATACAGATCCTGTTTTGTACCAGAAACCCGCCAGCGATTCTGGCGCAGGTCGAAGTAGCGAGCACAGGCGCGTCCGATCTCTTCCCGGACCTCCTCGAGGGACGGTTCCTGTTGACCACGGCGGGTGTAACCAAGAGCCGACACAAACCCGGGCTGATTTGATGCAGCCCCAGAAAGCTGGGCCAGGAGCGCCTGGCTATCATCTTTCAAGCCCGCTTCGCGGGCAGCCTCCTCAAGGTGCGGAAGCTGAATACGGCCGCCATCCCAGGCTTCCCGGTAGAAAGCCGGAGGCATCAACAACCCTGCCCCGAACAGGTTGTCCAGTTCTCGGGATACCTTCTCGACAGGTCCAGTCCTGCTGCCCCACCAGGGGTTAACCGCAATCCAGCGATCTAACGGCCAGATGGGCGCAATTCGTTCGCAGGCTTCATTAACAAGCTCCGGAATGACCTGTTCACAGGAAACAGAATTCGCAACAGGTGCGTTCATGATCTTTCTCCAGTCAGAGCCCTGTGCCGCAGTCGGATGTCGGCCGGTTTACCGTGGGCATTGAGCCAGGTTTGTGCCCAGCGGCGGGTAAGCTTTTCGAAAGGCTTGTCGAGATAGAGTCCTTGGCTGAAGTGCCAGTGGAGCTTCTGCGCCAGCACGCCCTGCGGGCGGGCGAATAGCACCAGCGACAACATAAACAGCACGGCCAGAACTACCCAGGCGAACCACTCAGCACCAACCGGCAAGGCTGTGTGCGCGGTCTGAGGCAAAGCGGTGCTCAGCAGCCAGTTAAGCACCCCGTACAGGGGGACCAGGGTAACGGCCAGCAGCAACACGACGACACGGGCGCCTCTTTGGCTTGCTCCCGGTGTACCCAGAACGGCAGCGCCAACCGCGAACACCAGCAAGGCCGCCAGTACCGGCTTGTGGGCCACCAGTTGTGGGGCCTGCCACAGCAGGGCGGCGGCCAGGCCAGAGGCCAGCAGTGCGAGACCGGCTTGCGACTTGCTGATTTGCTCTGAAAATGCAATCCGGGAGACTTTGACGGTACGGCCAACGGCCAGGAACGAGTGCGCCTTGTACAGGGAGTGAGCCAGCAGGTGCAGTAGTGCCAGCGTGTAGGCGCCCAGCGCAATCTCGAACAGCATGAAGCCCATCTGGGCATTGGTGGACCAGACCAGGCCATGTTTCGCTGAATTCTGGGTCATCATGGTGAACACGGCGACGATGGCGGTTGCCCCGCCAACAACCAGCAGGATCATGTGCCCTGCCGTGAAGCCTTCAAACACCGGGAACAGTCGCAGCCAAAGGAAACCGCCCAGGTTGACTACGCCCGCATGCAGAAGTGCTGACACAGGGGTGGGAGCTTCCATCACCCGGATCAGCCAACCGTGGAACGGTAGCTGGGCACATTTGAGCGCAGCAGCCACCGCCAGCAAAACAGAAGCGATGGTAAGCGACTGGGATTCACGGCCCAGGTGTTCGCCCAAAGCATAGATTTCAGGGATGCGGAAGCTGCCGTAGTGATTCCAGATTAACAGTACGGCTGCCAGAATGGCGGCATCGCCAAGCCGGCTGGCAATAAATTTCTGAGCTGCCGCGAGGCGAGCCTGTGGCCGTTCCGCATACAGCGTCAGGAGCTGGTGCAATGAGAGGCTTACACCCACCCAGGCGCCAGCCAGCACCAGCAGGTGATCGGTAAACACCAGCACCAGTACACTGACCACTGTAGTGAGGAACCAGGGCAAAAACGCATTATAAGCCGGGTCGCCACGCAGGTAGTCCCGGGTATAACGAAGAATGACCCAGGCAATGAAACAGACCATCAGAGCCATCCATACCGCCAGGCCGTCCGGGTACAACCCCAGTCGAATGCCGAGCTCCGGCAGACCGGTATCAAACACCAGCCGGTCAAACAACAGGACTGCACCAATGGTGGCAGTTGCCAGTAGCAACAGCCTGAAACCGCTTTCCGCCAGGCGCCAGCAATGAGCCAGTTTGAGAGGGTTTTTCGTCCAGTTGGCGAATCCAGCCAGCACCAGCAGGGCAACAGGCAGGGCCAGCCAGGCCATCAACAGCACGAGCGAAGCAGTCGTGGTAAGTGTTGTCATGTTGGGCTCCTTCAGGTTCACGCCTACTTTGCCGTTAATGCACTCATACATAAAATGGTTTATAAAGATTAAATCGTTCACTTTTAAAGAACAGACAAGAGACCACCATGCGCCTGAACTACCATCACCTTTACTATTTCTGGACTGTGGCTCGAACCGGACACCTCACCCGGGCGGCCGAATCACTTCATATCTCTCAGTCCGCATTGTCCGGCCAGATACGAAAGCTGGAGGAAAGCCTTGGCTACGATCTTTTTGTCCGGGAGGGACGTCGACTTCGACTATCGGAGGCCGGGCGGGTCGCCTTTACCTACGCTGAAGAGATTTTCCGCCAGGGGGAGGAA
>NZ_DIHV01000028.1:4899-52876 GCF_002420325.1 Marinobacter sp. UBA5687 | reverse complement strand
TCAATAGGGTCTTTGGCGATTTCTTCCGGGGTGATGCTGGTATCCACAATCTGGTTCACAAAGGAACTGTTGGCGCCGTTCTCCAGCAACCGGCGAACCAGGTAAGCCAGCAGGTCTTTGTGGGCACCTACCGGCGCGTAGATCCGGCAAGGCACACCGCTGTCCTCCAGAACCTGGTCGTGCAGGGATTCGCCCATACCATGCAGGCGCTGGAATTCGAATTTATCCCGACTCAGATCCTTGGCCAGTTCCAGCACCGCTGACACCGAATGTGCATTGTGGGTGGCGAACTGCGGGTAGATACGGTCGGTCATGGCCAGAAGCTTGCGAGCACCGGCCAGGTAAGCGACGTCGCTGCAGGCCTTGCGGGTGAAGACCGGAAAGTCTGACAGGCCCATCACCTGGGCACGCTTGATCTCGGCATCCCAGTAAGCACCTTTAACCAGCCGCACCATGATGCGGCGATCCAGTTTTTCAGAAAGCGCATAGAGCCAGTCGAGGGTCTGCGAGGCGCGCTTGCCGAACGCCTGAACAACAACACCAAAACCTTGCCAGTCTTTCAGTTCCGGGTCGGACAGGATGGCCTCAATCACATCCAGGGAGAGATCAAGACGATCCTGCTCTTCGGCATCAATATTGAAGCCCATGTTGGCCGCTGCCGCCTTTCTGGCGAGCTTGAGTGCCCGGGGCATGAGCTCATTCATCACCCGCTCTTTATGCCCGTACTCATAGCGTGCCAGCAGCGCCGACAGCTTCACCGAGATACCCGGATTCGTCCTCACATCGCCTTTGCAGCGCTTGCTGATGCTGTCAATGGCATCAGAGTACGCCTGGTAATAACGCTGAGCATCGGCATCGGTGCGCGCCGCTTCGCCCAGCATGTCATAGGAATAGGTATAGCCCCTCTCTTCCTGGGACTTGCCGCGGTCCTGTGCCTCTTCAATGGTACGACCCAGTACAAACTGGCGCCCCATTTCCTTCATGGCCTGGCCCGCCACGGTGCGCACAACCGGTTCGCCCAGGCGCTTTACCAGCTTGCGCAAGGTATCCCCCACACTCTGGCGCTCGGAATCCTTCAGCAGGTTGCTGGTCATCAGCAGGGCCAGGGTGGCCGAGTTGATCATTCCGGATTTGGCTTTGCCCACGTGGGCGCCCCAGTTGCCAGAGGTGATCTTGTCTTCGATCAGGTCCTGGATGGTGAGGTTGTCGGGTACCCGCAACAAAGCCTCCGCCAGGCACATAAGAGCCACCCCTTCTTTGGTGGTCAGCCCATATTCGGCGAGAAACTTTTCCATGATGGTCGGGCGTGCGCTGTTGCGAACATCACGCACCAGCTCTGCCGCCCTGGCCGAAATAGCCTTTCGGGTTTCATCCGACAACTGGGCCTCAGCAATCAGCCGGTGAATCACTTCATGTTCATCTGCCAGGTAGTTTGCACGGATCGCCTGGCGAATGTCGTTAAGTTCCGGTGCCACAGATTGCTGAAGACTCATGGTGTACCCTCCTGATTGTTTGAATACTGACCGCATTTTAGCGAAGCAGGTACATGCAATTAGCCTGTTCAGCATCAAAATAGATTATTATTTTCCTTTTTTAGTACCCTAAAAATTATCTATAAGCCTGCACTTTCGCTAATATTGGACGTTTCGGCCTTTTAAAAAATTCATCCACTATCTCAAAGGATAGCAGTCATGGCAGATCTCGACAGAATCGATCTTTCCATCATCCGGGAACTGCAGAAGAACGGCCGTATTACCGTGACAGACCTTGCTTCCCGGGTCGGTTTATCAAAGACTCCCTGTCAGGTACGAATGAAACGGCTGGAAGATCAGGGATACATTACCGGCTACAGCGCCATGGTGAATCAGACCAAGCTGGGGCTCTCTCATGTTGCGTTCGCCCAGGTCACTCTGAATGACACCAGCAGCAAAGCACTGGCGGCGTTCAATGAGGCCGTCCGGCAAATCTCCGCGGTGGAGCAGTGTCATATGATGGCGGCGAATTTCGACTATCTTCTGAAAATACGTACCCGCAACATGGCTGAATACCGCCAGGTTCTGGGAGAACAGATCTCCAGCCTGCCCCACGTACTCCAGACCAGCACTTTTGTCGTGATGGAAAACGTTAAAGACCGAGGACAGTAAGATGCGGATCGTTGTTGCCCCCGACTCTTTCAAGGAATGTCTCTCAGCGCAGCAAGTTGCCTCTGCCATCGCCCGTGGTTGGCGCAACGCTGCCCCGGAGGATGAGATTGTAGAAATCCCTCTCGCTGATGGGGGCGAAGGAACCACAGTGGCACTGACAGAGGCTCTGGGCGGGCAACTGCATACGGTGGCCGTCACGGGCCCGCTGGGTGAGCGTATCGAAGCCCGCTTTGGCCTGGCCAATAACAACGAAACCGCCGTCATCGAGGTAGCTGAAGCCAGTGGCTTGCATTGTGTACCCGCCGAGGCCCGTAATGCGCTCCGGGCAACCAGCCGTGGTACCGGAGAGATGATTCTGGCAGCCCTGAAACACCGGCCGAAAACATTGATCATGGGCCTGGGAGGAAGCGCCACAACGGATGGCGGCGCTGGTATGTTACAGGCTCTGGGGGCGCGCCTGCTGGATAACCAGGGCGAGGAAATCGGGACCGGCGGTGCGGGCCTGGCACGACTGGCCACGGCAGACCTTGAACCTGCGATTCGCAGACTCAACGGCATCCAGTTGATTGTGGCCTGTGATGTCACCAATCCGTTGCTGGGCCCGGAGGGAGCGGCAGCGGTTTTCGGGCCACAGAAAGGCGCCAATGAAGACGACGTTCGTCAGCTGGACGCCAGTCTTGCGCATTTTTCCCGTCTGGTTAAGGCGCAGGGCCTGGACATTGCCAGCTTTCCCGGCAGTGGCGCGGCCGGGGGTATCGGTGGCACGGTCAAGGGTATTCTGGGCGCCCGACTCCAACCGGGAATAGAGCTGGTGATGGAGGCCGTCAAACTGGAGCAGTATATCCGCAACGCGAATCTGGTGATCACCGCGGAAGGTGCCATCGATGCTCAAAGCGCCTTTGGAAAAACGCCGGCCGGCGTGTCCAGACTGGCACATGCCTACGGTGTACCAGTGATTGGCCTGTGTGGAAAATTAGGGGCTGAACTGGCTCCGCTCCATAGCGTTGGGTTAACAGCGGCTTTCTCGATCACCCCCGCGCCCATCACCCTGACGGAAGCCTATGGCCGGGCAGAAGCGAACCTCGAGAAGTCTTCAGAACAGCTGGCGCGCCTGGCGCACAGTTTATCACGCAGGTGAAGCGGTTTTCCGTAATCCGGTGAGTTCTACCCGGCCGCGGGCCAACCGAACCTGGCCCCGGCGTTCGAGTTCTTTCAGCAGTCGGCTGACCACTTCCCTGGCCGTTCCCAGCTCCACGGCCAGCTCCTGATGGGTAATATTCAGTACACTCTGACCATCAGCCGCACGTGCCTGAAGCCACTCCGCCAGACGCTCATCCATACGGTGAAACGCTACTTCTTCAACCAACAACATCAGATCGTCAAGTCGACGGCCATAGGACTCCATAATCCCCAGCCGGAACTCTGCCGACTGATCCATCAGCCGATCGAATAATCCGCGCGGGATAATGGCGGCTTCTGCCTCATCTTCAACGATGGCTTCAGCCCGGTAGCCACGCCCCGTCATCAGACAGCCAATGGACAACGTGCAGATATCGTCAGCGCCCATACGGTAGAGCACGATGCTGTGGCCAGATGCTCCGGTCATCTGCACCTTGATACTGCCATCCAGCACCAGGGGAAGCCCCCGGCAATGTTCTCCGGCACTGAACAGCACCTGCCCGGGAGGGAAACGCATGGCCTGGAGACCCTCCAGGGCATCTTTGCGCAGGGAGTCGTGTAGTGTGTCGAGAATACTGTGCCTGGCCATTCCGCATTGCCTTGTATCGAAAGTCGTCTACCTGTGTGACTTTATCACTGAACCCGGCCAATAACAGGCCTATAGTCAAACCATCATCCGACATCACACAGGAGAGACCAAGATGACGGTAAACATGGGTTCCGCTGATCGTATTATTCGTGCCATCGTGGGTGTTGTCCTGCTGGCCCTGGTCTTTGTTGGCCCTCAGACGCCCTGGGGCTGGATTGGCATTGTACCGCTGGCAACAGCACTGGTGGGAAACTGCCCTGCCTATTCCCTGCTCGGCATCAAGACCTGCAAAACAAAATAGGCCTCCAGGCACCAGAAACACAAAGGCCAGAGCAGCTCTCGCCACTCTGGCCCTTGTCGTTCTTCAATGCAGACAGGCTTACTTCTGTTTCAGCGCACCGGCGTGTTCAGCACATCCAGCACTTCCTCAAGTTCGGTGATCATCTGACGGATCAACTGCTTGTACTGTGAAGTATCATCCTTCACTTCGCTGCTGCTGAGCTTCTGTTTGGCACCACCAATGGTGTAGCCCTGATCGTACAGCAGGCTGCGGATCTGGCGGATGGTGATCACATCCGCGCGCTGATAGTAACGGCGATTGCCCCGGCGCTTGACCGGCGACAGCTGCGGGAATTCCTGCTCCCAATAGCGCAACACATGCGCCTTGACCGCACATAGCTCGGCCACTTCACCAATGGTGAAATAACGCTTCCCCGGAATAACCGGGAGCTCATTGTTATGACTGGGTTCCAGCATACGCTTCTACTTTCTGCTTCAGTTTCTGACCTGGTCGAAACGTAACTACGCGCCGTGCACTGATGGGAATTTCCTCACCCGTTTTCGGGTTCCGTCCCGGTCGCTGCTTCTTGTCCCTGAGATCGAAGTTGCCGAAACCCGACAACTTCACCTGCTCGTTGTGGCTGAGTGCGCCTCTGATTTCGTCGAAGAAAGCTTCCACCATTTCCTTGGCTTCCCGCTTGTTAAGCCCCAACTCCTCGTACAAGCGCTCCGCCATGTCCGCTTTCGTCAAAGCCGCCATCTGTCAACTCCTCAGTGTTGCCCCCAACTCTTCTTTAAGGGCATCGATAACCCCGTTGAAGAGCGAATGCACTTCGTCCTCGTTAAGCGTGCGTTCAGGATGCTGCCAGAACAGGCTCAGAGCCAGGCTTCGGTTACCCTCGCCCAGGCTTTCACCTTCATAGACATCAAACACACGCAACGCCGTGAGGTGCTCGCCAGCATGTTTACGGGCCACATGTTCTACCTGGGCGAACGCCACATCGCTCCCGATAATGATAGCCAAATCCCGGCGAACTTCCGGGAATTTTGAAATATCTTTGAAATTAGGCACATAACCGGCAACGATCGAATTCAAGAATAGCTCAAACATCAGGATCGTGCCATTAAGTTCAAGATTTTTCTGAACTTGTGGATGCAGTGCACCCAGCCAGCCCACATGCTCGCCATCCCTCAACAGTTCCGCCGTCTGGCCCGGATGTAGCGCAGGGTGATGGCTGGCAATAAAATCAACCTCGATGCCAAGCAGTCGGAACAGGCTTTCCAATTCCCCTTTTACATCAAAGAAATCCGTGGTTCTGCGACCGTTTACCCAGTTTTCAGGATTCTGGTTACCAACCACCACCCCCGCCAGCATCGGCTGCTGACTGATGCCATCGGCATCCTGAACGAATCGCAAACCGGTCTCAAACAGGCGAATACGGGGCTGCTGCCGGTTCTGGTTGTAGCCCACGGTTTTAAGCAGGCCGCTCCACAGCGTCGTGCGCATCACCGAAAGATCCGACGAGATGGGATTGGCCAACGCAATCCCCTCACGTTCCGGATCCACCAGCTGTTGAACCTTGGGATCAACAAAGCTGTAGGTCACCGCTTCCTGGTAGCCCTGGGCGACGAAAAAGTTACGCACAGCAGACAGCGGCCGAACCGCTTCTTCCCGGGCCCGCAGCCCAAGCGAGCCGGTTGGCTCGGTGACCGGCAGATTGTTATAACCAAAAATGCGACCGACCTCTTCGATCAGGTCTTCTTCGATGGAAATATCCGGCCGGAAGCTGGGCACACTGATACGCCAGCCGTCTTTCAACAGCTTGTCGATGTGCAGGCCAAGCCGGCTGAGAATCTCTTCAACGGTAGTGCGGTCAATTCTAAGCCCCAACACATCCGCCAGGCGCTGCTCACGCAGATCAATCACCTGCGCCTTTGGCAGGTGTTCCTTGCTGGCCACTTCGACAATTTCGCCGGGCTCACCCCCGACAATAGCCATCAGCAGACCGGTTGCCCGCTCCATGGCATCCCGTGCCAGCTCATAATCCACGCCCCGCTCAAAACGGTGGGAGGCATCTGTATGCAAGCCATATTGACGAGCCTTGCCGGCCAGCGTGATCGGGTCAAAATAGGCGGATTCAAGCACCAGATCCCGGGTTTTCTCACTCACCCCGGAATGCTCGCCCCCCATCACACCGGCAATGGCCACTGGCTTCTCGTGGTCGGCAATCACCAGCGTTTCCGGAGTAAGCTCGACCTCCTGACCGTCCAGCAATACCAGTTTTTCGCCCGAGCCAGCCATACGCACAACAATCCCACCTTTGATCTCATCCCGGTCAAAGGCATGCATGGGCTGGCCCAGTTCCAGCATGACGTAGTTGGTGACATCCACCGCCGCATCAATGGAACGGATACCGGAACGACGCAGCTTCTCCTGCATCCAGAGCGGCGTTTCTGCCTGCAGATTGACGTTTCGCAGAACACGCCCCAGATAACGGGGGCAACCCTCAGGGGCCTCCACCCGGATATCAGGCACTTCCGAGTGCACCGCTTCCACGTGCAGAATGGAAGGCGCATTGGTGACCAGGCTGTTCAACACGCCCACTTCCCGGGCCAGGCCCTTGATGGACAGACAGTCGCTGCGATTCGGGGTCAGATCCACATCAATGGTGATGTCATTCAGCTTCAGATAGTCAACCACCGGCTGCCCAACCGGGGCATCCTCCGGGAGCTCCATCAGGCCGTCATGGTTATCGGACAAGCCCAGCTCGGATTCCGAACACAGCATACCCTCGGAGGGCTGCCCCCGGAGCTTGGCTTTCTTGATCTTGAAATTGCCGGGCAGCACAGCGCCCACCTCGGCAAAAGGTACCTTCAGCCCGTCGCGAACATTGGGGGCACCACAGACCACCTGCACGGTCTGCTCGCCATTGCTCACCTGACACACCCGCAGCTTGTCGGCATCCGGATGGGGCGCAACGGAAACGACCTCGCCCACAACCACGCCGGAAAATTCGCCAGCCACGGCCTCAAAGCCGTCGACTTCCAGCCCCGCCATGGTGATCTGGTCCATCAACTCCTGAGAGCCAATGTTCGGGTTTACCCACTCGCGCAGCCACTGTTCACTGAATTTCATTATCCTGGTCCTGTCCTGATTCGGTTGATTCTGAGCCTGTTACGCCAATTCCTGGTGTCGTATCAACGGAACTGACGAAGGAAACGCAGGTCGTTTTCGAAGAACATACGCAGGTCTTTTACTCCATAACGAAGCATGGCCAGGCGCTCGACACCCAGACCAAAAGCAAACCCGCGATATTCCTCGGAATCAATACCGCAATATTCGAACACTTTCGGATGCACCATGCCGCAGCCCATCACTTCCAGCCACTTGATGCTGCCATCCGGCTCACGTCCCCATTCAATATCCACTTCCGCCGATGGTTCGGTGAACGGGAAGTAGGAGGGACGGAAGCGCACTTTCAGATCCCGCTCAAAGAAAACCCTGAGGAATTCCTCCACCGTGCTTTTCAGGTCCGCGAAGCTGACATTCTTCTCCACCAGCAGACCTTCCACCTGATGGAACATAGGGGTGTGAGTCATATCGGAATCACAGCGATAGACCCGTCCGGGGCAGATCATGCGGAACGGTGGCTTGCCTGCCTCCATGGTCCGAATCTGTACCGGCGAGGTGTGGGTACGGAGCAAGGTACCCGGATTGAAATAGAAAGTATCGTGCATGGCACGGGCCGGGTGGTGCCCGGGAATATTCAGAGCTTCGAAGTTATGGTAATCGTCTTCGATTTCAGGCCCTTGCTCTACGCTATAACCGGCACGGGCAAAGATTTCCTCAATGCGCTGCAGGGTGCGGGTTACCGGATGCAAACCACCCAGGTCCTGCCCCCGCCCCGGAAGTGTTACGTCAATTGATTCCGCCGCAAGCCTGGCTTCAATGGCCGCTTTCTCAAGATCTGCCCGCCGTGCGTTGATGGCTTGCTCCACCTGCCCCTTGGCTTCATTGATCTTCTGGCCGGCCGCCGGGCGCTCCTCCGCAGAGAGCTTGCCCAGAGTTTTTGCCTGCTGGGTAATCACACCCTTTTTGCCGAGGTATTCCACACGAATTTGATCAAGCGCCTGCAGGTTGTCGGCCTTTTCTACGGCATTCAACCCGTCCTGAACCAGTTGCTCCAGGTTTTCCATTGACCCTGCTCCAAACCAGAAATGGGGTAGGTTAAAACAAAAATAGGGGAAGAGCGTGCCCTTCCCCTATCAGAAGGCGCCGTCATGAAACATGGGGCGCCCGGATCGATCAGCAATCGATGAAAGAGCTTAAGCGATCACAGGGACGCTTTGGCCTTCTCAACAACAGCGGCAAACGCCTGCTGTTCGTTCATGGCCAGATCGGCCAGAACCTTACGATCGATTTCAACATTCGCTTTCTTCAGACCAGCGATCAGACGGCTGTAAGACAGACCGTTTGCACGGGCGCCAGCGTTGATACGGGCAATCCACAGAGCGCGGAATGCACGCTTACGGTTGCGACGGTCACGGTAGGCATATTGACCGGCCTTGATAACCGCTTGTTTGGCAACGCGGTAAACACGGCTACGGGCACCGTAGTAACCTTTGGCCTGATTGAGAATCTTCTTGTGACGACGACGTGCTACCACGCCACGCTTTACACGAGCCATACTTTAATCCTTCTACCTTTACTTTCTAAGGAATGATTCGCGCGGCTGAATCAGCACGCGGTCATGCGCTTGATAGATGCCACGTCCGACTTGGCGATGAGCTTGGTACCGCGCAGCTGACGCTTACGCTTCGGGCTCTTCTTGGTCAGGATGTGGCTGGTGAAGGACTGCTTGTGCTTGAAGCCAGTGGCGGTCTTCTTGAACCGCTTGGTAGCTCCGCTCTTGGTTTTCATCTTCGGCATTTTTAAAACTCCGCATTCTATTTTGGATAAACAATTGTGCCCCTGAACGACAAATCCCCCGCTAATGCGGGGGACCCGTCATGGGATCAGGTTCACTTCTTCTTACGGGGTGCGATAACCATGGTCATCTGCCGGCCTTCCATTTTCGGCCGCATCTCAACCTGGGCTATTTCTGCCACATCTTCCTCAATCCGCTGCATGAGCTTCATACCAATTTCCTGGTGAGCCATCTCACGCCCACGGAACCGGATTGTGATCTTGCCGCGGTCCCCGTTCTCAAGGAAACGTACCAGGTTGCGTAGTTTGACCTGATAATCCCCTTCTTCCGTTCCTGGTCGGAACTTCAGCTCTTTGACCTGCGTCTGCTTCTGCTTTTTCTTGGCAGCCGCCTTGGCCTTTTTCTCTTCAAAGATCTTCTTGCCGTAGTCCATTATCTTACAGACGATCGGATCGGAATCCGTAACCTGCACCAGATCCAGGGTCGCCTCTTCCGCCATACGCAGGGCGTCTTCGATCGGAACAATCCCGACCTGATTGCCTTCGGCATCAATCAGTCGGACTTCAGTTGCGTCAATGTTCTCATTGATAGGCGCCTTGGGTGCGCGCCCACCCCGATTCGCTCGCTGTTTAATAATCAGATCTCCGTTTTGGTTCTACCTTTGCGCTCGACGTCCGCTGCAAGCAGCTTTTCAAAATCGTCGACCGACATGGTTCCCAGGTCTTCGCCCTTACGTGTCCGGACGGCAACGGCGTTGTTCTCGATTTCTTTATCGCCAACAACAACCAGATAGGGAACCTTATTTAGAGTATGCTCGCGGATTTTAAAGCCGATCTTCTCGTTTCTCAAGTCAGCATTAACCCGATAGCCTAAAGAATCCAGTTTTTTGGCCAGATTCTGACAGTAATCACGCTGTTTATCGGTAATATTCAGGACAGCAACCTGTGTCGGTGCCAGCCAGGTCGGGAAAGCACCCTCGTACTCCTCGATCAGGATACCGATGAAGCGCTCAAAGGAACCCAGTACAGCCCGATGCAGCATAACCGGCGTTTTGCGCTCGGAATTGTCGGCCACATACTGCGCCCCCAGACGACCCGGCATCGAGAAGTCGACCTGGATGGTACCACACTGCCATACCCGACCGAGGCAATCTTTCAGAGAAAATTCGATCTTCGGGCCGTAGAAGGCACCTTCGCCCGGCAACAGCTCCCAGTCAACCCCTTCACGGTTCAGCGCCTGCTCGAGCGCTGCCTCGGCTTTGTCCCAGACTTCGTCCGACCCTACCCGCTTTTCAGGGCGGGTGGACAGCTTGTAAAGAATTTCACTGAAGCCGAAGTCTGCATATATCTCGTGCAACATGGCAATAAATGCAGACACTTCTTCCTGGATAGCATCTTCCTCACAGAAGATATGGGCATCATCCTGGGTAAAACCACGCACCCGCATCAGGCCATGCAAGGCGCCAGAAGCTTCATTCCGGTGACAGGAGCCAAACTCGGCCAGGCGCAGCGGCAGATCCTTGTAGCTCTTCAGCCCCTGATTAAACACCTGCACGTGACACGGACAGTTCATGGGCTTGATGGCGTAATCGTGCTTCTCGGACTCAGTGGTAAACATGTCATCCTTGAACTTGTCCCAGTGGCCGGACTTCTCCCACAGGGTCCGCGACACCACCTGAGGCGTCTTGATCTCCTTGTAGCCATGCTTGTGCTGCTGGGCACGCATGTACTGTTCCACCTCCTGATAGAGGGACCAGCCATCCGGATGCCAGAACACCATACCCGGGGCTTCTTCCTGCATGTGGAACAGGCCCAGCTTCTTGCCAATCTTGCGATGATCCCGTTTTTCGGCTTCTTCCAGGCGGTGCAGGTAGGCCTTGAGGTCTTTCTTGTTACCCCAGGCCGTACCGTAGATACGCTGCAACTGCTCATTGCTGGTATCGCCACGCCAATAGGCCCCGGCCACCTTGGTCAGCTTGAAGGCCTTGAGCTTACCGGTGCTGGGCACGTGAGGACCACGGCAAAGATCGATGAAGTCGCCCTGACGATAGAACGACAGGTCTTCCTCTCCCGGAATGTCTTCGATGATGCGAACCTTGTACTCCTCGCCCATCTCGTTAAACAGCTTGATCGCTTCGTCCCGGGACATAATGGAGCGGGATACCGGAAGATCCTGTTTCGCGAGTTCTTCCATACGCTTTTCAATGCGCGCCATGTCTTCATTGGTAAACGGGCGCTCATATTTGAAGTCGTAGTAGAAGCCGTTCTCGATTACCGGACCGATGGTGACCTGGGCGCCAGGGAACAGCTCCTGAACCGCCATGGCCATCAGGTGGGCAGTGGAGTGGCGAATAATATCCACGCCGTCTTCATCACGCTCCGTCACAATCGCCAGCTCTGTATCGTTTTCAATCAGGTGGCTGGTATCCACAAGCTTTCCGTTAACCTTTCCGGCCAGGGCCGCTTTGGCCAGGCCCGCGCCAATGTCTGCGGCAACGTCGTGTACGGTTACGGGTTCAGCAAAACTGCGATGACTGCCATCTGGCAGGGTAATGACGGGCATGTTTATCTCCTCGTGGTTTCTCAGCGGTGATCTATACCAAAGATCACTTGGTTGCCGGGCTGCGCGACACAAACCGCGAGCCGGATTTGAGGGCGAGTCTAACAGAAAAAAACCCGGCAGCAACGCCGGGTTTTTACGGAGCCGAAGCCAATCAGGCCGGCTGGGGTTGGGCCTCCTCCCGTGCCTTGCGCCTGAGCTGACCGAAAGCGACCAGACCCAACAGCAACAGTGCCGGGATAAACATCAACTCTTTCGGTGGCCGCTCCAGCTCAATCTGGACTGCATCAATGGTCCAGCCAAACTGGATACCGGCATCTTCCGCAGCACTGCCAAAGTTGACGAAATCCACCACCAGATCACCGCCCTGCTCTGACACTTCCAGGCCTGCACCCGCCAGGCGCTCCTGCGCGGTTTCACCTCCAGGGATCTCAAGCTCGACGTAGGTGGTGACATCACTGCCATCCAGCGCCATGCCTGATACCTTCAGCACCACCTCACCATCAGCAGGCACATCCGCCACGTATTCCATAACGGCGGTCCCCGGCCGCTCTTCGTTCGGCGGATAGATCATGTCCCACCAGAAACCGGGCCGGAACATGGTGAAGGTAATCAGCAACAACAACAGGGTTTCCCACTTCCGGCTCCGGGTGAACCAGAAGCCCTGGGTTGCCGCCGAGAACACCAGCATGGCCGTGACGGCGCTGAACACCGTAACCAGCAGATCAAACCAGCCAGTCAGACCAATCAACAACAGCTGCGTGTTGAAGATGAACATGAACGGCAGAATGGCGGTTCGAATATCGTAGGTAAAACCCTGGACACCCGTTCGGATCGGGTCTGCTCCTGAGATTGCGGCCGCCGCGTAGGCGGCCAGCCCCACGGGCGGCGTATCATCCGCCAGTATCCCGAAATAGAACACGAACAGGTGCACCGCAATCAGCGGAACAATCAGGCCATTCTGGGCCCCCAGGGTTACGATAACCGGAGCCATCAAGGTGGAAACCACAATGTAGTTGGCGGTTGTCGGCAACCCCATTCCCAGAATCAGACTGATCACAGCGGTGAAGATGAGCATCAGCAGCAGATTTCCGCCAGACAGGAATTCCACGAATTGGGTCATCACCAGGCCGATACCGGTCAGCGTCACCGTACCAACTACGATGCCGGCCGTCGCTGTCGCAACGCCGATACCCACCATGTTCCTGGCGCCGGTCGCCAGCGAATGGAACAAGTCACTGATGCCGCCAATGAATTCAGACATCAATCCGCCATGCTTGCGGAAAAATGCCTTCAGCGGCCGCTGGGTAATAACGATAAAGATCATGAACAAGGTTGCCCAGAAGGCAGACAGCTGGGGCGAAAAGCGTTCAACCGTCAGACACCAGACCAGCACCACCACCGGCAGCAGATAGTAGAGCCCGGTTTTAACCGTGGGCCCCACCTCCGGCAACTCGGTCATCTCTTTGTTGGGATCGTCTTCCTCCAGCTCCGGGAATCGGGTGGCGTATCCAACCAGTCCCGCATAGATCAGAACCAGAATTGGCCCGAGCACCCAGGGCGCAGCCTCACCCAGCACCCCTTTGGTCCAGCCAACCCCGTAATAAACCGCGAAGGTCAGTACGATCAGGCCAATCAGAATGACCACCCAGTTCAGCATGCGCTGGGCCAGGGTTGGACGATTCAGCCGCTCTACCCCTTCCATCTTAAGCTTGCAGGCTTCCAGATGAACGATGTAAATCAGGGCAACATAGGAAATCAGTGCCGGCAGAATGGCGTGCTTGATCACCTCGAGATAGGAAATCCCCACGTACTCGACCATCAGGAAGGCCGCGGCCCCCATGATTGGCGGGGTAAGCTGGCCGTTGGTGGACGCAGCCACTTCAACCGCACCGGCTTTGGTAGCCGGGAAACCGACCCGTTTCATCAGGGGAATGGTGAAGGTACCGGTGGTCACCACATTGGCGATAGAGGAGCCGGAAATCACCCCACTCAGGCCACTGGAAACCACCGCCGCCTTGGCCGGGCCTCCGCGCATATGCCCCAGCATGGCGTAAGCCACCTTGATAAAGTAGTTGCCGGCTCCCGCCCGCTCAAGCAAGGCACCGAACAACACAAACAGGAAAACAAAGCTGGTAGATACCCCAAGAGCAACCCCGAATACCCCCTCGGTTCCGAGCCATTGGTGGGAAGCCAGCTTGTTCAGGCTCACGCCTTTATGAGAAATCACATCCGGCATGTAAGGGCCGGCCAGTGAATAGGCAATAAAAACCGCCGCAACAACAGTCAGCGGGAGCCCAAGGGCCCTCCGGGTAGCTTCCAGCAGCAATACCAGGCCACCCAACGCCACCCAGAGATCCATGGTGGTTGGTGCCCCCGGCCTCTGCGAAAGAGCATCATAAAAAACATAAAGATAGGAAGCCGCAAATGCAGCAGCCAAAGCCAACACCCAGTCATATATGGGCACCTTGTTGGCATGCACCCCCTTGATCATCGGGAATGCCGAGAATGCTAGAAACACCGCAAACGCCAGATGGATTGAGCGCGCTTCGGTGGAATTGAATATTCCGAAATTCAGAATGAACGGCAGGGGTGATGCAATCCAGAGCTGGAACAACGACCAGCACACCGGAATGATGAACAGGATAACCGCTGCAGGCCCGGTCAGCGCCCGGCCTCCGGTTTCGGTCTGCAATACCTGTTCTACCTTGCTGGCATCCACACCCGCCCCGGTACCGGGGTCATTCTTTGCCATAGAATGTTCCTGTGATGGGAAATAACCTTACTGAATCAACAGAGCGGGCCTCAGCCCGCTCTGTTGATATTCCTGGCCGATCAGTCGATCAGGCCAGCCTCGCGATAGTACTTGGCCGCGCCCGGGTGCAGCGGCGCACTCAGGGCATCAGAGACCATTTCTTCTTTCTTCAGGTTGCCGAAGGCAGGGTGCAGACGCTTGAAGCTGTCGAAGTTCTCGAACACGGCCTTGACCACTTCGTACACGACATCTTCCGGAACGTCAGTTGAGGAAACGAACGTAGCAGCCACACCGAAGGTAGTTACATCTTCGTCGGAACCACGGTACATACCACCCGGAATCACTGCCTTACGGTAGTAGGGGTTTTCCTTGATCAACGCTTCCGTCGCCTTGTTGTCAACGGCAACAATTACACTGTCACAGGACGTGGTGGCTTCCTTGATGGCACCAGAGGGGTGGCCAACGGTGTAGAAGAAAGCGTCAATGTTGCCATCGCACAGCGCCTGGGACTGCTCGGCAGCCTTGATCTCAGCCGCCAGCGAGAACTTATCCATGGTCCAGCCCATTTCATCCATCAGCACTTCTGCTGTGGCGCGTTGGCCAGAACCCGGATTACCCACAGACACGCGCTTGCCTTCCAGGTCTTCAAAGGTCTTGATGCCGGAACCTTTGCTGGCAACCACGGTGAACGGCTCAGGGTGCAGAGAGAAGACCGCACGCAGCTTCTCGTTTTTGCCCGCATCTTCAAACTGGCTGGTGCCATTGTAGGCGTGGTATTGCCAGTCGGACTGGGCAACAGCCAGATCCAGCTCGCCCTGGCGAATGGCGTTCAGGTTGTAAACGGAGCCACCGGTACTCTCAACCGAGCAACGGATACCATGCTCCTTGCGATCCATATTCACCAGGCGACAGATAGCGCCACCCGCCGGATAATAAACGCCGGTAACACCACCGGTACCGATGGTCACGAAGCGCTGTTCCTGCGCGGAAACCGCAGAGGACGCGGCACCCAGGCTCACGGCGGCTGCAACGGCAAAAGCGGACGCTTTGAGTTTCAGTGTCATGTGTGCTCTTCCTTTTCTTGATAGTTATAGTCGATTACCCGCACGGGTATACGGGCAAACATCCGGTTCGTTCTAGAACATAGAACACTTCTGGCCATAAATAAAGGAAGGATTAGCACGCTAACCAGCTGACCTATCAACAAAAAAGCCCGCACAGGCGGGCTTTTTTGCTGGTTCAGGGCGATTTTCAGGACTTCGCAGCCCGTGCTTTCGCCAGCATCTTGTCCGGGCGAAGCAGGAATCTCGCCAGGGCCGGCAGCAGCCAAATTGCCCCTACCATGTTCCACAGGAACATGAAGAACAGCAGGAAGCCCATGTCCGCCTGGAACTTGATCGGAGAGAATATCCAGGTCACAACACCAAGACCCAGAGTCACACCGGTAAAGATAACCGCCTTACCGGTGGAGCGCAGGGTTTCATAGTACGCCTCCTGCAGCGTCTTACCCTCCAGCAGGAACTTTTCAAGTTTGCTGTAGATATAGATACCGTAGTCCACACCGATACCCACACCCAACGCAATCACCGGCAGCGTGGCCACCTTGATGCCGATACCGGACACCGCCATGATCGCCTCACACAGGATGGAGGTCAGGCCCAGCGGAATCACAATACAGGCCACAGCCCGGATGGAGCGGAAGGTCAGGAAGCAGAGCAAACTCACTACGCCATACACCAGCAGCAGCATCATGTCCTTGGCGTTCGAGATCACCTCGTTAGTCGCCGCTTCGATACCGGCGTTACCAGCTGCCAGCAGGAAGGTATGCTCTTCGTTGCTGTTGGCATCGGCGAACTGTTCGACCCGCTCGACTACCGTTTCCAGAGTTTCCGCCTTGTGATCTTCCAGGAACACCAGAACCGGCGTGAGGCTGCAGTTGGTATTAATCAAACCTGCCGGCGCGTCACGAATGGAGGCATTGATGATGGTCTGGTTGCGGGAAATCTCGTACCACTTCCAGTTACCCTCGTTCAGAGCCTTGGTAACCAGCTTGGAGACATCAGCCAGGGAGGCGGAGCTCTGCACACCCGGAGTGTTCTGCAGCTCCCACTGCAGACTGTCCATGGCCCGGAGTACGTTGTACTGGGTACATTGTTCTTCCGGGGTCTTCACCATCACCACAAGCACGTCTGCACTGGTGGAATAATTGTTGATGATGTAGGCGTTATCCTTGTTGTAGCGGGAATCCGGGCGCAATTCGGGCGCACCCTGGTCCAGGTCCCCCACTTTCAGGTCCTGCTTGTAGTACATGCCCAGCCCCAGGCCGATCACCGCGATCAGCAGGGAAATCGGCGCAACCCCCGGATGGGAGAAGTAGGACATGACCCGCCACTTGCGGTCCTGCTTTTCACCATGATTCTGAACATGCTGGACACCGCCTTTGGAGATGCCGATGTAAGACATGATCAGAACGTGCAGCACCAGGTTGGTGATAATGACGAACGCCACACCCAGACCGGCCGCCACAGCCAGATCACGAATAACGTCGATTTCAATAAACACCAACGTGAGGAAGCCGACAGCATCAGAAATCAGCGCCAGCATGCCCGGAATATAAAGAGCCCGGAACGCCAGACGTGCTGAGGTGACGGCATCGAAACCTTTGGCCGACTCAACCGCCATGGCATTAACGATCTGAACACCATGACTGATACCGATCGCGAACACCAGAAACGGCACCAGTACCGAGTATGGATCCAGGCCATAGCCCAGCAGCCGCAGGGCCCCCAACTGCCAGAACACGGCAATGATTGAGGTAAAGATCGGCACCAGGGTTCCGGCGATGCAGCGGGAATACCAGAACAGCAGCAGCGTGGTCAGCAGAATGGTAATGCCGGCAAACCAGGCAATGGAGCCGATGCCTTCAATCAGGTCCCCGACTTTCTTGGCGAAACCAACAATGTGGATATTGACGTTCGGATTCTGTGCTTCGTACTTCTCCCGGATCTTCTCTTCCAGCTCACGGGAGAATGCTGCGTAATCCAGAGCCTCGCCGGTTTCCGGATTTTTCTCATACAGTGGCGCATACACAATCGTGGATTTGAAGTTGTCTGAAATCAGACGGCCCACTTCGTTCGAACGCAATACGTTCTGGCGCAGCTGCTCCAGACTCTCCCGGGAGCCATCGTAGCCATCCGGAATCACAGTACCGCCCTGGAAGCCCTGCTCGGTAACCTCTACCCAGCGAACGTTCGATGTCCACAAGGTTTTCAGGCCGGAACGGTCCACCCCATTCAGATAGAACACCTCATCGGTGATCTGCTTGAGGGTTTCCATGTATTCGGCAGTAAAGATGTCGCCTTCTTCCACGGCAACCGCAATCCGGACAAAGTTACCCAGGTTGTCTAGGTCGTCCCGGTGATCCAGCATGTTGACGACGTACGGATGCTCCAGCGGAATCATCCGCTCAAAACTGGCATCCGGCTGGATCTTGATAGCGTTGTAGCCAAGAAACAGCGTCAGCACAAAAAAGGCGATCAGGATCAGCGCCCGGTTGTTGAAAAGTAAACGCTCAAGGAACGGTTCCGCCTTGGGCGTTGTCAGGTAATGTTCACCCCTGTCATGCATCGGGTCAGACATTAAAAAACCCCTCTATCCATTAATCCGTTGATGCCACACCAGGGCGTTAATTCAGGTTCCGGCCGCGAGCGTCGGTAATCTCAACACCGCCTTCGCCGACCAGCAATAGATTGGTTCCCGGCAATGGAACCACACCCATGACACCTTCCCGGTCATTGCGGAAGTAGGGGCGGAAGCTTTCACCATTGTTGGTGCTCATCAGCACTGCGCCGCCATTTCCCACCAGGGTAATGCGTCCATCCTCGGCCACCGCCGCGTTATTCAGGGTGGCGCCACCCTCATTGGGCACCATGGTCCAGCTGCGGCCAAGATCGGTCGACAGCAGAGTGTTGCCCCGCAAGCCGAACGCCAGCACCTCGTTCACCCGCCCGGTTCCGGTGACGCCAAACAGGGAGCCGTCGTAAGGGCTTTCCCGCTTCTCCCAGGATTCTCCGCCGTCAACAGATACGTGAATCTGACCAGCTTCACCGACCACCACCAGCGCGCCACCGGCTACCTCGGTAATGCTGTTGTAGTGGAAGTTGGTTGGGTTATCGAGTTTCGGCGCCCAGTCTTCCCAGGTCTGCCCACCATCCTGGGTTCGCAGAATCATGCCATAGGCACCCACCACAAAACCGTGGTTCTCGTCTTCGAACCAGACATCAAGGAACGGGTTAACCGGCCCGATTTCCATATCTGCCTGGGTGTTTTCGAGGGCGAAGAACAGATCGTCAAGCGCCCACTCCAGGTCAGCCTTCTCTTCTTCCGGAGCCTGTTCAATGCGCTCTTCCAGCTCAGCAATCTGGTCTTCCTTGCTGGCAATCACCAGCTCGGCGGCCTGAATACCATCGAGCTGCAGCTCCCAGGTCTCCCCGGAATCGCTGGAATGCAGCACAACACCGCTGTGGCCAACCACCCAGCCATGCTGCTCGGTGCCAAAATCAACGGCGGTCAAGGTGACCGCCACCGGCACCTCGGCCTGCGTCCACGACTGGCCCTGATCGTCGGAATAGATTACGTGCCCACGCTCACCCACTGACACGATTCGATCGCCTGCGCGGGTTGCATCGGTCAGTAGTGACTGGGGAGCCAGTTCTGTTGGCCTCGCCGGTGTCTCGATAATATCCGCGAGTGCAAATGCCGCTGGAGCTGCCAGTGCCATAGAGAGGCCAAGGCAGGCAGTTCCCAGTGTCTCGCACATGAACCTTTTAGCCATTCAGATTGCCTTTACGTTGGTTAAATCCTGATGCGCCTGCTGCACGACTGGCAGCAGCCTTCGCAAACAAACCGGCAGCCCCCTGGGCCGCCGGTCGACATCCTGCTTGTGGCCTCAGGCGCCGGATCAAACCGGCGCCGAAGCCTCAGCGTACGCTTCGCCTGCGCAAAGAAGCTGGCGAGAAGTACCGTGTGTTTGGTACATCATTGGTAAATACACGGGTATTCGGCTCTTCGGTATCCAGACCCAACACGTGATATCGACGGGCCTGGAGATCGTGATACACATCAAGCACCGTCCAAACCCCCGGCAACTCGTAGTAGTTCTTGGGAATACCCATGGTCACACGCCAGAGATTGCCGCGACCGTCATACTGGTCGAGCAATACGGTGTTCCAGCTGTCTTCATCCACATAGAAGCGACGCTTACCATAGATGTGACGCTCACCATCCTTGAGGGTCGCTTCGACCACGTGCACGCGGTGCAGCTCCCAGCGGGTCAGATCAGGATTGAGGTGGGACATACCCAGAATTTCAGAGTAAGGCGTACCCTTCTCACCGATCCGGTAATTGTTGTAGGGAATGTAGATTTCCCGAACACCTTCGTAATCCCAGTTATAGCGATCCATGGCACCGTTGAAGATATCGGTGTCATCAGCGGTACGCAGGTTATCAGAGGCCGCAATCGGTGAGTCGTAGCCCAGGTTCGGAGCACGGCGGACACGACGTTGACCAGCGTTATAGCCCCAGCCATTGCGCGGATTGATGATCTGGTTCAGGGTTTCGTGAATCAGAATGGCGCCACCGGCAAGACGGGGTGGCGACTGAGTGAACGAGAGATAGTAGAAGATCACGTTGTCCAGATCATCTTCACCACCCTCAGGGTTGTAGAAGTTGAAGAACGCTTCCTGCTGAGAGGTCACCAGGCTGTAGTCGCCGTTGGTCTGAACCGCCACCTCACTGGAGCGCCGGGTGACAGACACACCGCGCCAACGGGTCAGGTGGTTCCAGATTACCTGCCAGGCCTTTTCTTCGTCATTGCCGTGAAGAATCGGGAAAGGATAGCCACCAAAGGCACCCTCAATACCCTCTGCCTCACCCACAATCTCGGCATTCACCGCGTTCTTACGGGTGTTTTCAGCCACCCATTCGGGCACCGCGTGGGTGCGCCGGGACTGATACACGGGTATGCGGAAGGTAGTCGGGTAGGTTTCCAGCATCGCCCGGACGCCATCGGTCAGATACTCGCTGTACTGATCCATGTTGGAGGCTGTAATGGTAAACAGCACTTCGTCGTCGGGGAATGGATTGATATGGTGCTGCCCGCTGCCCTCGTAGCCAGCCGGCGGCTCCGTCAGGCCGCCATCCCACGCCGGAATGGTGCCGGCATCGTTACCGGCCTTGGGTGAACCGAACGGGGTGAGATCCTGGCCAAGGCGCGCTGCCTCGGATGAAGACACTGCCGCCTGAAGTGGCGAAGCAGCAAAGGACAGAGCCAGCAACCCGCCAAACAAAACGTTTTTGTTGTATCTCATTGTGCAACCTTAAATCCGTCTGGAAGCCTCTGTGGGCCTTTTTGTTATCGTCTGATGCAATCGCAGACTTTCTGACAGATTAGCCGATCCGGCAACATTGTCTATCGACCGAAAGTGCGATTTTGTATCCGGCTGTGACGACGGCTTTACAATCACAGCCAGACAAAGGGCCCCACGGCATCAGTCGCGGGGCCAGGCTCCGGCGTCAGTCTGCCAGGCTCTTGTGTACTACTTCATACACGTCTCTGGACAACTCGGCTTTATCGCGAATCCGCTCCAGTGCCGATTTCATCTGTTTGCTATACCCGGGAGCGAACTTCCGCCAACGGGTCAGCGGTGCCACCAGTCGCGCCGCAATCTGGGGATTGCTGTCATCCAGTCGGCATACCTGCTCGGCAAGGAATTCATACCCGCTGCCGTCAGGATTGTGGAATGCCGCCAGGTTCTGGGCCGCAAAGGCACCCACGACAGAGCGCACCTTGTTCGGATTCTTCCAGTCAAACGCCGGGTGATCGAGCAACTGCCGTATCTGCGGCAGCTGACCTGCACGATCGCTGGAAGCCTGCACCGAGAACCACAACTCTACCACTTGCGGGTCGTCGCTGAATCGCTTGTAAAAGGCTTCCAGGGCCTGTGTTCGATCTTCCGCGAAATCAGAATTCACCAACGCTCGCAGTGCGCCGAGCCGGTCAGTCATGTTATCAGCACCCCGGAACTGCTCTTTGGCCAGCGCCAGCGCTTCCTGATCACCAATATGCAGCAACCAGCCCAGCGCGGTGTTACGGAGACTGCGGCGGGCAATGGCCTCGGGCGTCAGCTGGTAATCGCCCTGCCCGGCGTTACGCTGATAACAGGCCATGAGTTCATCCCGCAGGCCTTCAGCCAAATAACCAAGCACCTTTTCACGGGCCTGGTGAATGGCAGCAACATCAGCCTGCTCCGCCAGCTCAATGAGATAGGCCTCGGAAGGCAACTGCAGCATCTTTGCCATCAGAGCCTGATCCAGCTCGCTGTCCTGCAGCAACGACCGATAGGCATCCACCAGGCGCGGCTCCACCTCGGCAGACTCAAACTCTCCCACCAGAGACTGAATCACATCCACGGCCAGGCGCTGGCCTGCGTCCCAGCGGTTAAAACCGTCCGGATCATGGCTCATCAGGAACAGTAGTTGTTCCCGCGTCCAGGGGTAGTGCACCCGCACGGGGGCAGAAAAATCTCTCAGCAGAGAAGGTATCGGGCACTCTGACAGGCCCTCAAACTCAAAGCACTGTTCCGCCTGACTCAGCTCCAGCACCCGCTCCAGAGGCGCTTCGCCACTCTCACCACTCAGGTGCAAGGGCAGAGGCTGGCCGTCAGCGCCCAGAAGCCCGAGCGCAAACGGAATATGCTGCGGCTTCTTGTCGGTCTGGCCCGGCGTGTCAGGAATACTCTGGCGCACGGTAAGCCGATAGACACCGCGCGACTCGTCGTACTCATCAGACACCGAAACCACCGGCGTGCCGGCCTGCTCATACCATAGCCGGAACTGGCCCAGGTCCCGCCCGGACGCGTCTTCCATAGCGCGAACAAAATCATCGGTGGTGACCGCCTGCCCGTCATGGCGCTGGAAGTACAGATCGCTGCCCTTACGGAACATCTCGTCACCAAGGAGGTTGTGGATCATCCGAACCACTTCGGCACCCTTTTCGTAGATGGTCAGGGTATAGAAGTTGGAGATTTCCATGTAAGACGCCGGGCGCACCGGGTGGGCCATGGGGCCGGCATCCTCGGCAAACTGTGCTGTGCGCAACAGGGTGGCATCCTCTATTCGTTTCACAGTCGGCGATCCCATATCGGCAGAGAACTGGGAATCCCGGAACACCGTAAAACCCTCTTTCAGGCTCAGCTGAAACCAGTCGCGGCAGGTTACCCGGTTGCCGGACCAGTTATGGAAGTATTCGTGGGCGACGATGGCCTCGATGCGCTGGAAGGCGGCGTCCGTAGCAGTCTCCTGACTGGCCAGGACACAGGAAGAGTTGAAAATATTCAGCCCTTTGTTCTCCATGGCGCCCATATTGAAGTCGTCCACCGCCACGATCATGAAGATATCCAGGTCATACTCCCGCCCATAGACCTCTTCGTCCCAGCGCATGGAACGCTTGAGGGCATCCATGGCGAAATCACACTTCTTCGCGTTGCGGGGCTCGACATACATGCGCAGATCAATGTTGCGGCCGGAACAGGTGGTGAAGGTGTCTTTTTTCTCCACCAGGTCTCCGGCTACCAGGGCAAAGAGGTAAGCCGGCTTGGGGAACGGATCTTCCCAGGTGACAAAATGGCGACCATTTTCCAGCTCGCCCTTATCCACCGGGTTACCATTGGAGAGCAGCACGGGATAGGCGCTTTTGTCTGCCTCGATACGGGTACGGAAGCGCGCCATGACATCCGGCCGGTCCGGATAGAAGGTAATGCAGCGAAATCCTTCCGCCTCGCACTGAGTGCAGAACATACCGGAGGACTTGTACAAACCTTCCAGCCGGGTGTTGTTCTGAGGTTCGATCCAGGTGACTACCTGCAGCTCGAATTCTTCCGGCACCGAGGGCACGACCAGCGCATCGCCACGGTCTTCGAACTCACCAGTGCCCAGAGGCGAGCCATTCAGGGAAACCGATTCCAGTTGCAGACTATCACCGTGCAGAAACAGAGGGGCAGCGCTCTCCGCGGAATCCGGGTTGCGGCGCACAGTCAGGGTACTGTGCACACGTGCGCCGTCTTCAAATAATTCAAAACGCAGATCCACCTGATCAACCAGATACGCAGGAACCTTGTATTCACTCAGGTAAATGGTTTGTGGCTGGTTGGTTCGCATTCATACTCTCCAGAGAAAAGACATGGCGGATTCAGTCAAGAACCCGGAACCGGACTTCATAGCCGGTAAATTTGCGGATATTGATTACACCGGTGTCGAGCATCAGATACTGGCCTTTGATACCTTCCAGCAAGCCCTCCACTTCCGGCGTTTTGTCCAGATTATGGGTTTTCACCTTGGCCGGCCATACCTGAACCGGATAACCCAGCCCAAGTGTGGCTTCGTCCACAATTCGTATGCTGTCTTCACCATGCTGCGCCCGCAATTGCGCCAGGTCGTCTGCGATCAAGTCCAACAGCCGCTCACGCTCTTGCACCAGATCCAGCTCCGGCACATCACCCTTTAGCATGGCTCGCCAGTTGGTGCGGTCAGCCACGTGGTTCTTGCACGCTACTTCTACCAGACCAGACAGGTAACGGCTGGCGACCCGCAGCATCGGTATCGCCGTTACCGCCCCTTGATCAATCCAGCGGGTCGGTACCTGGGTGGCCCGGGTTATACCCACTTTCAAGCCGCTGGAATTGGCCAGATACACGACATGTTCAACCATGCAGTTGGCCTCGCCCCACTCCGGCTCCCGGCAGGTACCCAGGTGATAGTGGCATTTTTCCGGGCTCATGATGCAGCTGTCGCAGGCGGCCAGCTTTCGGAAACACGGATAGCAGTAGCCCTGATTGAAACTCTTTTTGGTGGTGCGATCGCAATGAATACAGCGAATCACGCCATCAAAATTCAGCCGCACCTTATGACCAATAAGGTCATTCAGGGTAATGCGTTTGTCGCCGATAGCCAGGTTGTAGGCCACCGGGTCGCCGGCCTCGGCCGGCATCTTACGAAGCCGACCGGTTACATCAATGGATTCGCTCAAACCTTGACCTCAACAAACTGATCGGGGTCCACATCGTTGTTGCCCTGGCGATCTTTGCGGAACTGCACAGACGGATCGCAAGCGGTACCGGCTTTCTCGCCACGGTCCAGGTATCCCACTCGCTGTTCTTCCGGGATGTTGTGCTTTTCTTCATAATATATCACCGCTTCCAGGCTGATAGCGCGCTGCTCACGGGTCAGCGCGCGACCATCTGGCCATTTACCAAGCTCAATGGCCCGTTTCAGGTTGCGGTAAACCGTCGGGTCCAGCCGCTCAATCAGTTCTTCGTATGTCATTCCCGCCTCCTGAACGTTTCTTCATATAAAAAAATGCCAAGACCGTTTGACAATTAAAAATGATAACGATTATCATTAATTCACCAAATGACAACGGTCGTATCATTTGGTCTCTCTCATCAGGAGCTAAAAGCTCTTTTAACAGCCTCACCTTTTGGTGGGGCTTTTTTTTGTTTCAGCCTCGGTATCGACGAGGAGGCATGATCGCCGCCATCGCCAACCCGGCCAGAAAGCCGCCCAGGTGTGCCTCATTGGCCATGCGACCCACGCCAATCATCTCCGGCACTGGCGTAAAGCCAATGATCATCCACACCAGCGCAAAGGTCACGAGTGCCGGCGGGAATTGGAAACGCGGCAGTCTTCGCTGGCTCAACCAGCAATAACCGAGGATGCCGTACACCACCCCCGAGAGCCCGCCGAACAGCGGGCCGGACACCAGATACTGTAGAAGATTGGACGCCAGACTGGTGGCCAGAAACAGTCCTACCAGCCGTGCCCGGCCGTCCATCCATTCGATCTGACTGCCCAGGAACCAGAGCATCACCGAGTTGAAGATGATATGGGTCCAGCTGAAATGCAGGAAATCCGGCGTCAGCAGCCTCCAGACCTGGCCTCCCGAAAGGGTCATAGAGAGCGCTTCCAGGCGCCCGGCCAGTGTGCTGAAGGTATCCCAGCTGAACGGCCGGGGGTCGACAATCATCATAGCGGCGGCAAAATTGCTCTGCCCCATGCCGGTCAGCCATACCATCACCACGGCAACCACGATGACGCCAATGACAAAAGGAGCATGGCGGGGCGCAGGCTGCCAGCGGCCGCCAGGAGTGATCGGGGAAGACGACGGACTATCCAAAACTACCTCTCTGGTGTTAGCGGGCGACACTATCTTCGCTGGTCGGGTAATCGGGCTGCTCCGGCCGGTCAACATCAACCCAGACAAATTTGTCCGAAGAGAGCACTTTTTCCCCATCAAACCGATAGGCCACCAATTTGCCATACTTCACGGCGCTGAAATCAATACACGCCACATTGTGCTTGAGCGGAGCGGGGGCACCCTCCATCCAGTAATGCCCGACAAACACCGGCGGCGCGTCCAGTGGATAGGTAATCAGCTGCTTGCGCTCCTCCTCGCGCAAAGTCCTGCTGGCCACCTCCGGCGGCAGCGGATCCGGCTGAAACACCACATCTGCATAGGTTTGCGGGTCGTCTGCCCAGAACTTGGTACGGAAGAACTGCCGGACGTAGCCATCCCGGCCCGTAATGGACATCCCTTCCGGCAGGCGCAGGTCGGTTCCGCGCAACAGGGTATCCATCACCTGCCCGGCGAAGGATTCGATGGCCGCCGAGGCGTGCAGGAAATCTTCGTCGATACAGGCGCCGCCCTGGCTCTGGCGGAACTGATCAATCAGGGTCTGATCCCAGCAGGCATGCACCACGCGAAAGCCTTCCTCATCAATGAACAGCGGAATGCTGTAAAACCACTCCAGAAATTCGTTCCATTCATGTGGATACGCATCAAACTGCTCAAGGGTTTCCTTGATCAGCCGATCGTGGCGGGCATTGTGTTCCCTCAGAAACTTCTTGCCGCTGCCTGGCCGTGCCCGGGTGCAGTAACCCAGTGCGTTGTACTCGTGGTTGCCCATGACAATTCGGGCAAAGCCGTGCTCCACCATGTCACGCACCAGATGCAACGCTTCCCGTATTCTCGGCCCACGATCAATAATATCGCCGATAAAAATGGCCTGTCGGCTGGGGTGCTGGTATATGCCGTTCCGCTTCCGATACCCCATCTGCTCCAGCAATCGCTCCAGGGTATGGGCGCAGCCGTGGATGTCACCAATAACGTCGTAGCCGCGATGTGCCGTTGTCTTGATTGCCGCCATGATCAACTCGCTGCTATTTCGCTTGCCCAGCCCAGCTTGTCCCGGCAGGTCGCGTAAAAATTGTGATCGGTGGGATGAATCAGACGGATCTTGAATGGTTTTTTGGTGATTCGGATGATGTCTCCCGGGGCACAGGCAATGTTCATCTGACCATCGAAGCTGACCTGTGGATAGGTTTCATTGGTTTCGCCGATCACCAGCTTGATTTCGCTTTTGCCATCCACCACGATCGGTCGACTGCTCAGGGTGTGGGGGAACATGGGCACCAGCACCACCGCATCCAGCTTCGGGTGCATGATCGGGCCACCAGCCGACAGCGAATAGGCCGTGGAGCCGGTGGGCGTCGCCACAATCAAACCATCTGAACGCTGGCTGTAGACGAAATGACCGTCGATAAACAGGTCAAAGCCAATCATCCGCGTAGATTTACCCGGGTGCAGAACCACGTCGTTCAATGCCGAGCCATACCCCAATGGCTGGCCATTACGCTCAACATGGCCATCCAGCAAAAACCGGGATTCTTCGATGTAATCGCCCTCAAGAACCCGGGCCAGGCGCTCTTCAAGATCTGACGGCGAGATATCGGTCAGAAATCCCAGTCGACCGCGGTTCACGCCAAGAATCGGAATCTTGGACTTGGCCAACTCCCTGGCGGCGCCCAGCAGGCTACCATCACCCCCGACCACGATCACCAGATCACAGATCTCACCCAGGAGCTTCTTGCTGGCCACCTGCAGACCATGACCAGGAATCATGGTGGAAGTGTCTTCCTCGATGATCACATGGTAATTGTTGGCGGTAAGGTACTGCTTGAGCTGCCGTAAAGACTCCACCACCTTGACGCTGCCCATGCGCCCGACGATGCCGATATTCCTGAACTGGTCCATGAAGTGTCCCGTGGTCTCTGAATGAAACAGGAAACAGTTTAACGAAACTCGGGCAGATTCTGAAAAAAGATACCGATCAGGCCTTGTGCTGGTCGCAGCGGTCGTCCTGTCCGGGCTCAAATTCGGCAGGCTGGGTCACGCGCATGATGGGCTCGCCACAGGCTTTGCCTTCGTCATCAACATGTTTGCATACGGGGTGTTCGTAGTGGGCAAGCCATTCCCGATAGGCAGGCTCATTCATACCACAGCGCTCTGCGGCATAGGCCAGCGGGTTTCCGAAGTAAGTGTCGATGTCTTCGTAGGGCAAAGTAATATGCCCGACACCAGGGTGATAGGCCACCAGGAATACCGCCTGGGTGCGCAGCTGCTCCAGCAGGGAATCTTCCGGAGGCTGGCGATGGCGGAGTTCATGGTTCTCCTGCTCCAGAGCCACGATCTTGTCGTCTCGCAATTCCAGCTCCCGCTGTTTGCGTTCCAACTGCTCCCTCAACAACACCGTCTCGGCATTGGCATTGGCATCTTCCCTGCCTTGCTCGGCACTGCCCTCCGCCATTTTTTCCTGCATGCTCAGGTATTGCTCATTGCGCTGGGACAGGCGTTTTTTCAACTGCTCGTTGGTCAGTTTCAGGCGTTCGTGTCGCTGCTCCAGGTCCGCCAGCTCACTGCGCAGCCCCTGCATTTCATTGCGATGCTCACGCTGAAGGTCAGCCAGTGAATCCCGATGGACGCTCTGGAGCGTCTTGATTCTGAGCCGTTGCTCGCGGAGGACCTGAGCCAGACGCGCGCGGTCACGGCTACCATCGTCACTATTCGATTGCGGGGTCGGGGCCGTGAGTACCGGGATATTCTCTTCTTCGGGCTCGATCTTCTGAAAACGGAGAGTATTGGCGTCAACCGCCTTGCGAATGGCCTGAAAATGGTTGTTGCCGGGGGTCATGTCCGGGTCCCAGAGCTCATTGGCAAACTCCGGATCCGGACACTGACTACGACACACCAGCCTGATAGGGCCGCCCCCCATGTTGGGGCCTTTGGCGCCCTGCTCTGCCAGAGCTTCAATGGGGACATTCCAGTGGCTGTCTGCGCGCCCCTCCTCATCAAACCAGATGCGGAAGAACACCAGAGAACGCACATTCAGATCGGTGCTGAGATTGACGAGAACCGCCCGGACATCAGTCTCGGCCAGGTCTGACAGACCGACATAGCCATCCAGGAAAGCGCCAAATTCCGACAGCCTCATCTGCCGGGCAACCTGGCTACCGTCCATAAAAAATACCGCCGAATAACCTTCAGCGGCCTGGCTGGCATTTACCATCAACCTTCTCCGTGCCCCGGGAATCTCAGTTCCGGACGCTCGCCAGCGCCCTTTGGTTCCAATTCAAACACTTTCCGACATAGTCTAGCCAGACAAGTGCCGAAGCACAGAGAAAAACTGCAACGATTTGTGATCAAATTTCCGCAGCGAGCCGGCTACCCTGGTTAATGGCCCGCTTGGCGTCCAGCTCTGCCGCCACATCGGCACCACCAATCAGGTGAACCGGAATGCCCGCAGCCTCAACACCGGCCTGCAGCTCACGAAGCGGCTCCTGACCAGCACATACAATGATGGTATCCACCGGCAGGATCTTGTCCTCACCCTGCTCCGAGCCTTTCGGCGTAACCGTGATGTGCAGACCTTCATCGTCGATCTTGCGATAAGTCACCCCCGGCACCATCTGAACATGGCGATTCTTCAGCGAGGTTCTGTGAATCCAGCCTGTGGTCTTGCCCAGATTCTTGCCCACTTTGGAGGCCTTACGCTGCAGCAGATAGACCTCGCGAGCCGGTGCCGGCACTTCCGCCGTAACGCCCTGGATACCGCCGCGATGCTCTACCGACAGGTCCACGCCCCACTCCTTCATGAAGTGTTCGGTATTCAGCGAGGGAGAATCGCCCTTGTGGACAATAAACTCGGACACATCAAAACCGATACCACCGGCACCGATCACCGCCACTCGCTGGCCCACCGGCTTGCGCTCCAACAGGGCGTCGAGGTAACCGATAACGTTCGGGCGATCAATGCCCTCGATATCCGGAGTGCGGGGTTCCACACCAGTAGCCAGAACCACTTCATCGAAACCACCCGCTTTGAGTTCCTCGGCGGAAACCCGGGTATTCAGACGTACATCGACCCCGGTCTTGTCGAGCATTTTCCGGAAATAACGCAGGGTTTCGTAGAATTCCTCCTTGCCCGGAATACGCTTGGCCACGTTGAACTGGCCACCGACTTCGCTGCCGGCATCAAACAGGGTCACCTTGTGACCACGCTCCGCGGCCACGGTGGAAAACGCCAGGCCCGCAGGGCCGGCACCGACTACCGCGATGGACTTGGGCTGCGCCGCTTTAACGTAAGCCAGCTCGGTTTCATGGCAGGCCCGCGGGTTGACCAGGCAGGAGGTCAGCTTGCCGCTGAAGGTATGATCCAGACAAGCCTGGTTACAGCCGATGCAGGTGTTGATCTCGTCGGCACGATCCTGCTCCGCCTTCAGCACCAGCTCAGCATCGGCCAGGAACGGCCGGGCCATGGAGACCATGTCGGCATCGCCGTCCGCCAGGACTTTTTCGGCGACATCCGGCATGTTAATCCTGTTGGTGGTCACCAGGGGAATGCTGACCTCGCCCTTCAGGCGCGCTGTTACCTTGGTAAATGCAGCCCGGGGCACCGAGGTGGCAATGGTCGGAACACGGGCTTCGTGCCAACCGATACCGGTGTTGATAATGGTGGCTCCGGCTTTCTCGATTTCCTTGGCCAGGTGAACCACTTCTTCCCAGGTGCTGCCGTCTTCAATCAGGTCCAGCATGGACAACCGGTAGACGATAATAAAGTTCTCACCCACCCGCTCACGGACCCGGCGCACAATCTCCAGCGGTAGACGGATACGGTTCTCGTAGCTGCCGCCCCACTGGTCGGTGCGGTGGTTGGTGTGAGCGACGATAAACTGGTTGATGAAGTAACCTTCAGAACCCATGATCTCGACACCGTCATAGCCGGCCCGCTGCGCAAGAGCGGCGCAATTCACGTAATCGTCGATCTGCTTCTGGATACCGGCTTCGTCCAGCTCCCTGGGTTTGAAAGGGTTGATGGGCGCCTGAATAGCAGAGGGTGCCACCAGCTCCGGAGAGTAGGCGTAGCGGCCAGCATGCAGAATCTGCATACAGATCTTGCCACCTTCGTCGTGAACCGCCTTGGTGATGACCTTGTGCTTGTCGGACTCTTCCTCGGTATTCATCTTGGCCGCATGCTGGAATACCGCACCTTCCGTATTCGGGCCTATACCACCAGTCACGATAAGACCAACGCCGCCACGGGCGCGCTCAGCGTAGAAAGCAGCCAGGCGCTCAAAACCGTTTTTCACTTCCTCAAGGCCGGTGTGCATGGACCCCATCAGGGTACGGTTGCGTAACGTGGTAAAGCCCAGATCAAGAGGCTTCAGAAGATTCGGGTATTTGCTCTCGCCGGAAGCAGTGGTCATGAAATTCTCCTCATCTGATCAGGTATCGGGACATCCGCCCATTTGTTATGGGCATAACACTACCGACCCTGCTCTGCGCCAACAATATCCAAAAATAACATTTGATTATCCCTGAACAACATCAATAATAGGCCCATGATCAAATCCCGAACGCCGGCCCGGAATGCTCTGGGCGATATCAGCTTGCTCTACGTGTCCGTACTACTGCGGGCCGTTGCTGCCGAAGGTGGAGATGCGGAACAGCTGAAAGCACGGTTCCATCTGAGCGCTCCGGAACAGGCAGCCGTCGATGCCCGTATCAGCATCCCCAGATTCATGCGACTGGGCCACGCCGCTATCAAAGCCACGGGGAATCCGGCGCTGGGGCTGCGCATGGGGGCGCTGTCACGCCCGGTCGACGCCGGCATCGCGGGGCTCGCCGCCGAAACCGCCGGGACAGTCGCCGGGGCACTTGAATTGCTGGTGCGATATTCACTCCTCACCAGCCATAATTCCCGCGGGGCTCCCAGCTTTCAGCGCGCAATGAAAACCGTGAGCTTCTATTCCATTCGCCCCTACAACCAATACAACTATTTTGTCGTGGATTCTGTGCTGGCCGCCTGGACCCAACTGATTCGACACATGACTGGCCGCTACGATGTACTGGAGCGTGTCCGGATTGAGTACCCATCCATTGGCCAGGACGACCTGTTCGAGAGCTGGTTCCGATGCCCTGTGGAATTCGGGGCTCCGACAAACGATATCCGGATCAAGGCTTCAATCTGGGAACTGGTACCGGCACAGGCCCAGAGAGGCATGAATGAGAAACTGGTGAACCTGTGCGAACAGGAACTGCAGCGAATCCAGCGAGGGTGGAGAATTACCGATCGCGCTCGCCATCACATGGCGCCATTACTGGTGGGTGGCAAGGTGTCGGTGGACGTTCTGGCCGCAAAAATGGGCCTGACGCCCTGGACACTGCAACGACAGCTGGCCGAAGAAGGCAGTGGATTCCGGCAATTACTGGACACTACCCGCCAACAACTGGCCTGGGATTACTTGAAGGAAACCGACAGCTCGCTGGCAGAAATTGCCTGGCTGCTCGGCTTTGCCAACCCTCCGGCATTTCACAAGGCATACCAGCGATGGCATGGCATCAGCCCGGGCGAACATCGAAAGATTCTGAGAATCAGGAAAAACTGAGAAGACTTAAGGGGAGGTAAAAATGGCGGAGCGGACGGGACTCGAACCCGCGACCCCCGGCGTGACAGGCCGGTATTCTAACCAACTGAACTACCGCTCCGCGTAGCTGCCTGAGCTGTCTTGCGACTGCTCTGTGACAACGAGGGCGAATTATAAAGAGGCCCTCGTTTATGTCAACGATTTTCCCAAACTTTTTTCAGATTTGCCTGAATCGCCACTTACATGGCATCAACCATTGCATCCTTGCCTTGGGCGGTCTTGCGGTATTCAATCGGTGTCATGCCAGACCAGCGCTTGAACGCCCGATAAAACGTACTGGGTTCTGAAAAGCCGGTCAGGTAGACAATTTCATCAATGGATTCATCGGTGGTGGCCAGTAGCTGCCGTGCTAGACGGTAGCGGAAATCCGCCAATACCTGATTAAAACTGGTCTCGGCCTCGGTCAGCCGGGTTCGCAGGGTCCGGGGCTTGATCCCCAAACGCTCAGCCACGGCATCAAGCGTGACTTCGCCGCTATCGAGCAATTCCGCGATGATGCGCTCCACCTGGCCAACAATGTCCTTCTTCTCGAGGCGGGCCACCTGCTCACTGGCGAAGCGTTCATGCAGGGCCAACAGTTCGGGTTCCGCATGAGGCGATGCATGGGACAGCAATTCGGCGGGGAAATAAAGCCGGTTCTCCTCGGCACCGAACACCACCTCACACCCCAACACCTCACGAACATGGTCCTGACCCTGCTCCCGATCATGCTCGAACTCAATCCGGGATGGGTAGAAATTGCCGTCGGTAATGGATTTGAAGAAGGTAATCAGGCCTTGAACAAAACACTCATTGAAGTGTTTCAGACGGCGAACATCGTCTGAGGCGGTATCCAGAACCATGCAGGCTTCATCGCCAGCCACGAAAAAATCCGTGTTGGCGGCATCGCTGAGCAAGCGCTGATAATTCTGGGCGCGGCGCAACCCCTCGCCAAACGTCGGACTACTCAGGAACAGGTATTCCAGTACCTGCCCCTTGTAGGCGGGGAGCAATGGCCCAAGGTGCAAACCAACGTCGGGGTCACCGGATACATCCTCCACCGCCTGCCAGAAATAGAGCTGGGCGCTGTGGGGAGTCCTTAGCTGATCCGTGTATACGTACTGCTCGTTAACGCCAAGGCGGCTGAAGATGGCGTCGGTATCAATACCTCTTCGCTTCATCGCCTCGTATATCAGGCGCAGCATCACGCCTGCATCACGTAGTTCCTGCATAGTATCCCGCTTTTTTATTTATTGGTTACTACTTTGACCCGCCGGACAGGGCCCGGAGCACGCCAGGTCAATGCCAGATCTGGCCGGGTTTGCCAGACTTTCGTCGTACATTAGAGCATATCAGGCCACATACGCACAGTTGTACCAGAAATTGGCAACGCCCAATATAAAATCACATTGCCATCAAGACATGCACACGGATGCCGGCCCCGGGGCCGACCAAGGAGAACGCTACGATGTCCGCGCCACTGGTTTATCACCACACGCCCCCTGCCCTCTTGCCTCTGTACGGTAAGGCACTGCTGCCGAAATCCGGAAAGAACCACCCCGAAGCGGTGCAGATTCCGAGGCTGGAGGCCAGTCTTCTGGGCGTTACAACGGACTCTCCCGCGCTCCGCGATTATATGAAAGTCTGCAGTTTTCAGCCGGGAACCCGCCTGCCAGTGACCTGGCCGCATATCCTGGCGTTCCCCCTGCACCTTAAACTGCTCACCGAACCCGCATTCCCGCTGCCGTTGCTGGGGTTGGTCCACCTGAGAAACAGCATCACCCAGCATCGCCCTCTGGCCGCAGGCGAAAATCTGGACCTCAAGGTTATCCTCGACAACCAGAAACGCACCGACCGGGGCCTGGAGTTTGACCTGGTTACGGAAGCGAGAGCCTCAGGACGCCTGATCTGGGAGGAAGTCAGTACCAACCTGTTCCGGATAACCAACGGCCCCGGTAAAACCAGCACCAAACCGAAACCGGAGCTGGAAACCTACCCATTCTCCGAAGCGATCAAGGCCCCGGAAAACCTGGGCCGGCAATACGCCAAAGTCTCGGGGGATCGAAACCCGATCCACATGCACGCCCTGAGCGCCAGAGCCTTCGGTTTTCCACGGGCCATTGCCCATGGCATGTGGAGCAAAGCAAGGGCACTGGCGCTGCTGGAGAACCAGAAGGGCTGGAAGGATGGCCCGGTGCGGGCCAGTTGCCAGTTCAAGAAACCCCTGCTACTGCCGGGAAACGCGATGCTGAACTGGCAGACAGGAAAAGATGGCTGGGATTTCCAGTTACTGAATGCGAAAGGCGATGCCCCGCACCTGACCGGGCGCATCGACTGGCTGTAGCGCTTATTCCTCCGGAGCGCAGACCTCTACTTCTGCTCCGGAAACAGGCAGAGTGAACCAGAAACAAGCGCCGCCATCTTCCGGTCGCTCGTATCCGATTTCGCCGCCCTGAGCCTGAATCAGGGAGCGGCAGGTGGCCAATCCGATACCCATACCCTCGTCTTTGGTGGTATGAAACGGATGAAACAGTTTCTCTTCGGCTTCTTCGGCGACTCCGATGCCATGGTCCCGCACCTGGACCCGGACACAGTGGTCGCCACAACGGCGGGCACTCACTTCAACCGGCGTTGCCGCGCCGGCACTGCGGGTGGCTTCCAGGGCATTGCGTATCAGGTTCAGGGCGACCTGCTGCACCTGTATGGGGTCCGCCAGCACATCCGGCAGCGAATCCTCTACCTGCACCTCGATGCCACCTTCGTTGTTGCGCATGTCGACTTCGGCAAACTGGCGGGTATCCTCCAGCAAACCGGGAACCGAGAGTATTTCCTTACCGGTGGCGGGCTTTTTCATGAATCGCCGGATCCGGCGGATGATTTCGCTGGCGCGATGGGACTGAGCCTCGACCTTGTCCAGGGTTTCCTGCAGCAAACCGAGATCCGGTTGCTCCTTGCCCATCATACGCTTGGCCACACGGGCGTAATTGGTGATTGCCGTCAGTGGCTGATTGACCTCATGAGCAAATCCCGCCGCCATCTCACCCATGGTGCTCAAACGTGAGGTGTGGGCCAGCTGATCCCGCTGCTCCTGAACCATGGCCCGGGCATCCTCCAGTGCCTGCTCGTTTTCCAGCTCGGTGGTGATATCCCGGAACACCACCACCGCACCGTGGAGTTCTTCGTCATCCAGTTTTGGCGTTGAGCGATATTCCGCGGGGAAACCGGAACCGTCGGCCCGCAGCATGCGGATATCGCGCTGGTTTTCGGCCACGCCTTGCCGGCAGGTAGCCATCACCGGCAGGTTGTCTTCCGAATCTGACGCGGTGGAAAAATGCAGATCAAAAAAGCTCTTGCCGATCAGGTCTTCAACCGGGCAACCCATGATCATACCCGCAGCGGGATTGGCGAATTCAATGATGCCATTCTCGTCGAGGCCGTAGATGCCCTCGCTGATGGAATTGAGAATCCGGGTCTGATCACCCTGAAGCTCGCGGTTCCGGGCCTGCAATTCACGCTCAAGGCGAATCACCTGGGCATGGGTTTTCACCCGCGCAATCACTTCCTGGGACTGAAACGGCTTGGAAATGTAATCCGCGCCGCCAAGAGAAAAACCTTTTACCTTGGCCTGCAGATCATCCAGTGCCGACAGAAACACCACCGCACAGTCGGCCGTTTGCGGGTCGGCTTTCAGGCGCTCGCAAACCTCATAGCCGTCCATTTCCGGCATCATGATATCCAGAAGGATGACTTCAGGGTGGTGTCGGTGGGCAAGGTCCAGTGCTTTCTCACCTTCGTTGGCGATCAGCAAACGGTAGCCTTTGTCTTTCAGGGTCTCGTAGAGGACCTTCAGGTTCTGCGGGTTGTCGTCCACCAACAGAACCGTCACCTCGGAGTTCTCACTGACAGTTTCAGTCATAGAAATACGGCCGGTTAAAAACGTTCGGACATGATGACGGTGCCGGCCGTCCTAGTCGATAAGGTCCTTTACGGACAGGACCATACGTACCAGATGGGCCAGGGAATGGGTGCCCATTTTGTGCATTACGCGGGAACGGTGAATCTCCACGGTACGCTGGCTGATTTCCAGCTCAATGGCGATGACCTTGTTGGCCTGGCCGGCAATCATGCGGTCCATGATTTCCCGCTCGCGGGGCGTCAGACTCTTCACCCGGCGGATGATTTCCTGTTTTTCGTCCAGGGATTTACGCTGTTCCTGATCCTGCTCCAGGGCCGCCTCGATCTTCTCCAGCAGGGCCTCTTCACGGTAGGGCTTCTGGATGAAATCCACGGCGCCCTCTTTCATGGCGTCCACCGCCATCGGCACATCGCCATGGCCGGTCACAAAGATGATGGGCAGGATCGAATGCTTGTCGTTAAGCTTCTTCTGAAGCTCCATGCCATCCATCCCGGGCATACGGATATCCAGCACGATGCAGCCGGCCATCTTGTCGGAATAGTCCTTCAGAAAGGCATTGGCGCTTTCGTAGGTTTTCACCGGCTTGCTATCGGATTTCAGCAACAACTCCAGTGAATCACGAACGGCTTCATCGTCCTCTACCACGTACACAGTTTGCTGGATCTCAGTCATGGATCTGTACTCTCCTGTCCGTTTTATTATGGTGCCGGTCAGTGAATGGACGGATCTTTATGATCGTCCCGGGCGTGCTCCTGCCGCTCATGCTCGCGCATTTTTTCGAGCCGTTGCTGAATAATGCCAAAAACACTCTGCTTGGGGTACCTGCCTTTCTCATCGGCTTTGCCCGCCGGCTTGCCCAGTAACAGTGTAATCGCCTCTTCCACCCGGGCAACCGGGTACACGGCAAACCGCCCTGCCCGGGCCGCCTGCACCACTTCGCTGTCCAACATCAGGTTCTGGACATTGGTGGTTGGAATGATGACACCCTGGCTGCCGGTCAGACCACCTTTAAGCTCACAGGTGGCATAGAAGCCTTCCACCTTTTCGTTCACACCACCAATCGGCTGAACCTCGCCAAACTGATTAACAGAGCCGGTAATGGCCAGATCCTGCCGCACCGGAATGCCGGACAAGGCCGAAATCAGCGCACAGAGTTCCGCCAACGAGGCACTGTCGCCATCCACCTCGCCATAGTTCTGCTCAAAGGTCAGACTGGCAGACAGGTGCATGGGATCGTTCACGGCAAAATGAGAGGCCAGCCAGGAACTCAGAATCATCACGCCCTTGGAGTGGATATTGCCGCCCAGCTTCACATCGCGCTCAATGTCCATAACTCCGCCATCTCCATAGTAGCAGCTTGCGGTCACACGATTGGACAAACCAAACTCGAAGCCACCGGTGGACAATACCGAAAGCGCGTTTACCTGACCTACGCAGGTGCCCGTGGTGGTCACCAGAGTGGAACCGTCCCGGATGGAATCATAGAACTGATCACGGATGCGACTGCTGCGGTAACGGGCGCTCTCCAGCGCACGTTCCACATGTACCTCAGAAATCAGCTTGGCACCAGCCTGGCGGGCCCAGAAATCCGACTCTCGCAACAGGTTGGCAATGTCGGCGGCATGCAACGACAGCCTGTCCTGATGGTCGGCCATGCGGGCACTATGCTCGATAATGCGAGCCACCGCCTTGTTGGTGCAATGCAACAGCTTCTTCTCGACCACAAGGCTGGAGATGAACTTGGCGTACAGCAACTGGCTCTCTTCGGTGCGGTACATCTCGTTTTCGAAATCCGCCGTTACCCGGAACAGCTCGGCAAACTCGGAATCGTATTCCTGCAGCAGCATCCAGGTTTCCCGATCGCCGAACAACACAATCTTGACGTTCAGGGGAACCGCCTCCGGCTCGATGGAAATGGTGCCGGAGAGGGTCAGCTCCCGCTCCAGGGAGTTGATCTGGATCGATTTTGATCGCAATGCGCGCTTCAGACCATCCCATACGAACGGCTGCTCCAGCACCTTGATGGCGTCCATCAGCAGATAGCCACCGTTGGCCCTGTGCAGGCTTCCGGCCCGAATCAGAGAGAAGTCGGTAAAGACCGTGCCCTTGTAGGTCACGTTTTCCACATAGCCGAACAGATTGTGATAGGTGGGATTATCTTCCACCACCACCGGTACTTCATTGGTTTTCTGATGCACCAGCACATTGATGAGGTAGCGCCGGGGCATTCTCTTGTCCAGTGCGGCCCAGGCAATGGCCGCCTGCTCCTCGTCGTCTTCCAGGAAGATATCCAGGTTATCCACCAGGTCTTTGCGAACGGCCTCCAGGTAAGTAACCACATCGGGCTGTTCACGATATTTCTCTACCAGCTCGTCAATCTGATGGCCGGAAATACCCTCCAGGGTCTCCTGGTTCAGAGCCTGCTGTTTGTCGGCATATTCCTGTTCCCAGTCCGCCATCTTCCGCAACGCCTGGCGCAGCTTCTTCTCGAGCTTGTTGATCGAGTCCTCAAACTTGTCCCGCTGCTCCTCGGTCAGAGCCTGGAAGCTTTCCGCGGTGTGAGGCTCGTCGCCATTCATGGCGACCAGGCGATAGCCACCGGGGGTGGTTACCGTCAGGCTTACCTTTTTCCGCTTGGCCTGGGCAGCCACTTTGGCCAGCTCATCTTCCTGCCTCTTGCCGTAATCATTCTTCAACTGCTCCGAGCGTTCCAGAAAGCTGTCGCTGTCAAAAGTCTGGGGGATCGTTTTCACCAGCCGGGTCATCAGCTTTTCCATGTCCTGCTTCAGCTGGGTCCCCATACCTCCCGGCAGCTGCAACAGCTTGGGATTACGCGGTTCCTCGAAGTTGGCGACATAACACCAGTCATGGCTTTGCTGCAGCGTGTCCACATGATGCTCAAGGTAACGCAGCATCATCGTTCGCTTGCCCAGCCCATTCCGACCCACGGCATAGACGTTGTAGCCGCCATGGGGCATGGCCAGGGCAAAGCGCACGGCCTCCTGGGCACGGTTCTGGCCCACGATTTCGGCCAGGGGCTCAAGTTGCCTTGTGGTCTTGAATGGCAGGTCTTTGAGGACGCAGGCTTTATACAGCTGATGCAGGGGCAGAGACTTCAAATTGGCTTCCCGTAACGGTCAGTTTTGTCGGATTTCAGGCCCGCCATTGTAGTGCCTGGGGCCGGGTCTGTCGCGTACCTCGTCCGGTTTTATCGAAAGGGGCCAGAGCCGACCGCAAGTGCCAACTTGGTCACAAATCCGGCCGTGGTCATTTTTCATGCAAGCCGTCGATTACTACACTTCATCTCCCGGACGGAATCCGGCCACAACAAGTACAAGACACGTGATGACTGAAAACATGACGAATAATTCCGCAGATCGCCGCATCAAGGATCGTTTTCCGGCGTCCTGCCTGAGGGTTCAACTGCGTGAGCGCGGTTTCTTCGGCCGTGGCAAACAGCCTGTGGCAGTTACCTGCCTGGACATGAACCGCTATGGTATGGCGGTTCTCTGCCCACGACCGGTGGATGTAGGTGTGCGACTGTTTCTTGATATCGAGGGCAAGTACATCAGTGAATCCCGGGTCGGCGCCCGGGTTATCGCCTGCCAGCCCTACCAGGCGGGATATCGGGTCAGTCTGCAGTTTGCCTATTGCCTGGACAAAAATGCCTACTCACGAACGATGGACAACGCACTGTCCCGTATTGAAGGCTTCTACAACCGCTACGCCAGTTGATCAAATCAGGCCGGCGTCAAGACTGGCCGCCACTGCCATACCCAACTCGTAACACTGCTCTTCAAACTCGGGCCGGAATTCACCCCGGCATACCAGTGCATCCTGCACCAGCTTCCAGCGCAGCCCTGTGGTTATGGTCTCAATAGCTCGGCGGGTCCCGGTACCATCATGGCCGGCACGGATATAAAAGGCAAAAGGCAGGCCCTGGGTTTTCTCCAGGCAGGGATAGTAGCTGCGGTCGAAAAAGTCTTTCAGGGCGCCAGACATGTAGCCGAGGTTTTCCGTGGTGCCCAGGATGATGGCGTCGCATGCGAGGATGTCTTCGGGGCCAGCTTCGAGAGGCGCCTTTACCACCACCTCTACCGCTTCGATGTCCGGATTACGAGCGCCATTTTCGATGGCGCTCCGTAATCTCAGGGTATTCGGAGACGGGGCATGAGCCACAATCAGCAGTCGCTTCATGTCACGCCTCCCTATCTTTCTCTTTTTAGAATTTATAGCAGTTCGCCATTGGCTTCAGCAGGAGCCTCCGCCGTCTCTTTCTTGACCGGCTTGGGCATCAGCTTGTCACGCACTTTAGCCTCGATTTCATTGGCGATATCCAGGTTCTCTTCCAGGAACTTACAAGCGTTTGCTTTGCCCTGGCCGATCTTGTCGCCGTTATAGGCGTACCAGGCGCCGGATTTGTCCACAAAGCCTTCTTTCACGCCCATGTCGAGCACTTCCGCCATGTGGTAGATGCCCTTGCCGTACATGATCTGGAACTCCGCCTGCCGGAACGGAGGCGACACCTTGTTCTTGACGACTTTTACGCGGGTTTCGTTGCCCACCACCTCGTCGCCGTCTTTCACCGAACCGATACGGCGAATATCCAGACGCACAGAGGAATAGAATTTCAGGGCGTTACCACCGGTGGTGGTCTCGGGGCTACCGAACATAACACCAATCTTCATACGGATCTGGTTGATGAACACCATCAGGCAATTGGCGTGCTTCACATTACCGGTAAGCTTGCGCAGTGCCTGTGACATCAGGCGAGCCTGAAGACCCACGTGGCTGTCGCCCATCTCGCCTTCGATTTCCGCTTTCGGGGTCAGGGCCGCTACCGAATCGACTATGATCACGTCCACCGCGTTCGAGCGCACGAGCATGTCGGCAATTTCCAGCGCCTGCTCACCGGTATCCGGCTGGGAAACCAGCAGCTCATCAACGTTAACACCCAGCTTTTCCGCATAAACCGGGTCCAGTGCGTGCTCGGCATCCACAAAGGCACAGGTTTTACCCTGTTTTTGCGCTTCCGCGATAACCTGCAGAGTCAGCGTGGTTTTACCGGAGCTCTCCGGGCCGTAAATCTCAACGATCCGGCCGTAAGGAAGACCACCAATGCCCAGAGCAACATCCAGCCCAAGGGAGCCGGTGGATACGGCAGGAATCGCCTCACGGGGCTGGTCGCCCATCTTCATTACAGCACCTTTACCGAACTGACGTTCGATCTGGCTCAACGCTGCGCCGAGTGCTTTCTTGCGGTTATCTTCCATTCTTGCAAACCCTCGTTACCAGGGCCGCTCAACCTTGTTGGCCAAAGCGGCAGAATCCGGAGAAAACCTGAATAGCCATCCAGTGTTTTCCTGTATATTTGAACAGTATTAAAACATATGGCCAGAAGGAGACCAACCCCCGGAAAGGTGAAAATCCTCACAGGGTTTCGACAAATCCGGTAACTCCTTCTAATACATACAAAACCGACTGCCGGCGCACCTGATCCCGATCGCCATCGAAATGCGCTACCCGGGCTTCGGTGTTGTCAGCCCGGCTGCCCCAGGCAAACCAGACCGTACCAACCGGCTTGTCTGCACTACCCCCACCCGGCCCGGCAACACCGCTGACAGCGACAGCGATATCCACGCCTGTGGCACGTATGGCACCTGTCACCATCTGTCGCACCACCGGTTCACTGACCGCCCCGCACTGCTCCAGAGTATCAGCCTGTACGCCAAGGATGGCCTGCTTCGCGGCGTTACTGTAGGTCACCAGACCCGCCATAACATAGGCGGACGAACCCGCCCGGTCAGTCAGCACCTTGGCCACCCAGCCACCGGTGCAGCTTTCAGCGGTAGCGATGGTCATCCGCCTGCGCTCAAGCGCCGCCGCCAGCGCGTCACCAGCCTTGGCCAATTGTCCGTCGGTCACATTCATACGGTTCTCCCGTTTCCTGTAATGCCCGTCGCCATTCTCAGGCTCCGGGAAAACTGTCAACAAATCCGCGATCAATGCGGTCTTTCCACTTCCAGACCCAGGCGCCCGAAAACGTCAAGGGGCCATAACTACCAATCGCCGTGCAGTCTCCCGCCGCCAACAGGTACAACGAAAACCTGCGCGGATAGAAACGCACCAACGGTTTACCCGATATCGCAGCCGCAAGATTGCGGGCCAGTATCGGCCCGGCACGAACCGCGTGTACCCCGGAACGGTCCAGCCGTTGGTCAACCCGGCTACAGGCATCTCCGGCCACAAACACATTGTGGTGAGACGTGCTGCGATGGCTGGCGTCTACCCTGACAAAACCGGCTTCGTCTACGGCCAGGCCGCTGGCTTCCAGAAAGGGCAGAGCCCTGCCACCGGTAGATACCAGAACCGCATCGGCCCGCATTCGTCGCCCACCAGCCAACCGGACCCCATCAACCACCGGTTCGCCATACTCCTCAACAATCTCGACACCGCAGCGCATCAGCGCCCGCCGCACCAGGCGGCGAAAGCGGGGACGAAAGCCCGGCACTACACCATTGCTGCCGGCCACCAGAACAACGCCCGCCTGGTCGCAGTCCGCTGATCGCCGGGCCAGGGCCATAGCGATCTCCGCACCTCCAGCGCCTCCACCAAGAACAACAATGCGCGGGCGCGCTCTGGCGCGCAGGGATCTTTCGGTTGCCGGCCAGTCTTCAGCAAATCGTTCGACGGGCTTAACACCGAGGATCATGCTGTCCGGCTCGTTCAGCACGGCACTGTCACTGGCCGATCCAACATCGACAGAGAGCAGATCGTAGGGCACCCGTTCACCACTTGCCAACACGACCTCCTGCTCGGCTGCCCGCAATTCAACAGCCCGATCGAGCACCAGCCTGCCACCGGCGGCGATCACCGTGGGCTCGACCAGGACACGACACTGATCGAGGCGATAGTGCCCGGCCAGCCAGCCCGGGATCATCCCGGAGTAGTACTGCCACCGGGACGGTGACACCACCACCAGCTCCGTTTCCGGCAACGGCTCGCGCGCGAACTGACGCAACGCCACCATGTGAGCGTGGCCGGCACCCAGCAAAACCAGTCGTTTCATAACCTCATCTCCCGCCTGCCATGCTCACCACCCCGAGCTCTGATATGCTCCTCTCAGGAGGCCACCAAAACCCATGTTGCGACACCCAATACGCGAAGAAGATCCCCGGCTCGCAATCATCGTCCCCGTTCTCAACGAGATCGAGGGTATCGAACCGCTGCTGAGCCACCTGGAAACCTGGCGTCAGCGGGGCGCCGAAATCATTGTGGTGGATGGCGGCAGCGACGACAAATCGGACAGTCTCATTGAAGCAAGGGGGGTTCCCCTGATCCGCTCTGCCCGCGGACGCGCAACCCAGATGAATGCTGGAGCCCGCACCAGCCAATCGCCTTTCCTGATGTTCCTGCACGCGGACACCCGGCTGCCGGAGCATGCGGACACGCAAGTGATGACTCACCTGGCACGCTCAGAAACCAGCTGGGGCCGTTTTGATGTTTGTATCGACGGCCGCTCCGGCCTGTTGCCGATCGTTGGCGCCATGATGAACCTGCGCTCGAGACTGACCGGCATCGCCACCGGCGATCAGGCCCTGTTTATGACTCGAACCCTGTTCGAGCAGGTCGGAGGCTTTCCGGAACAACCACTGATGGAAGATGTGGAAATCTGCAAACGCCTGAAACACATCACGCCCCCGGTGTGTCTGAGGGACAGAGTGGTCACCTCCGGCCGGCGCTGGGACCAGCGCGGCGGCTGGCGGACGATCTTTTTAATGTGGCAGTTGCGCTGGGCCTATTGGCGCGGCGTTCCCGCAGACCAACTGGCAGCCCGTTACCGATGAACCAGACACGTATTATTGTTATCGCCAAAGAACCCCGGCCCGGGAAGGTAAAAACCCGCCTGATCCCGGCGCTGGGCGAGGCCGGTGCCGCCCGGCTGGCAGACCGCATGCTGCGGCACACTCTGGCGCAGGCCCTCGACGCCAATATCGGCCCGGTGGAGCTCTGTGTCAGCCCGGATCCTGCGGCAGATTACTGGCAACAGTTGGACCCTGGTGACCGAGCCATCCTGTCTTCCCAGGCCGAAGGTGACCTGGGCCATCGCATGGCGGAAGCCGCCAGACATGCCCTGACAGCCGGCTTACCGGTGATCCTGATCGGAACGGACTGCCCGGATCTTGACGCCAACCGACTGAGGCAAATGGCCGGCGACCTCCTGAACCACGATGCCTGCCTGTGCCCGGTCGCCGACGGCGGCTATGCCCTGCTGGGGCTCCGGCGTTTCAGCCCGGCCCTCTTCACGGATATACCCTGGAGTACCGAACAGGTGGCCGCCATCACCCGACAGCGTCTGGCGGCCCTGGGGTGGCGGCTGGCGGAGAGCGAAACCCTGAACGACGTCGACGAACCGGCTGACCTGCAAAGGCTGGCGACAGACTATCCCGGACTGATGATGCCCTGAGTGACTGACCGGCTGCCGACACCTCCGGACCGTGGTACCATCGCGGGTTTTGGTATCCCGAACGGCGTGCCACCACCCTTGCCGATGTTTACCCGGAAGAATTGAGGAACTATGACGGACCTGTCCAAGCACACCCCGATGATGCAGCAGTACCTGAAAATCAAGGGAGAACACCCGAACGAGATGGTGTTCTACCGCATGGGGGACTTCTACGAGCTGTTTTACGACGACGCTAAAAAAGCCGCAGAATTGCTGGACATTACCCTGACCGCACGTGGCCATTCCGGAGGTAATCCGATTCCCATGGCAGGGGTACCCTTCCATTCGGCCGAAGGCTACATTGCCCGCATGGTTCGCGCGGGCCAGTCCATCGCTATCTGCGAGCAGATTGGTGATCCTGCCACCAGCAAGGGCCCGGTGGAACGCAAGGTCGTGCGCATTGTCACTCCCGGTACGCTGAGTGACGAGGCCTTTCTGGAAGACCGCCGCGATAACCTGCTGGCAGCCATCTACCATCACAAAGAGCAGTTCGGTTTTGCCTCACTGGATATTTCCAGTGGCCGGTTCGCAGTGTCGGAACTGGAGAGCCTTGAAGCCCTGCAGGGTGAGCTTCAGCGCCTGCGACCCGCTGAAATCCTGATCAGCGAAGATTTTCCCTATACCGAGATCCTTGAGGGTTTCACCGGCGTACGCCGCCAGGGCCCCTGGCTGTTTGAATCGGACACCGCCCTCCGGGTGATCACCCAGCAGTTGCAGGTACGCGATCTCACCGGCTTTGGCTGCGAAGACCTGACCCTGGCCGTTTGCGCTGCCGGCTGCCTGTTGCAATACGCCAAGGAGACCCAGCGCACGGCGCTGCCACATATCCGCAAACTGACCCGCGAACGCCGGGAAGACGCCGTGATACTGGATGCCGCCAGCCGCCGGAATCTGGAAATCGACACCAACCTGATGGGTGGCCAACAACACACCCTGGCCTGGGTGATGGACCGCACCGCCACTGCCATGGGAGCCCGGGAGCTCCGACGCTGGCTGAATCGTCCACTTCGGGATGTTGAGCGCGTGCGCCAGCGCCAGCAGGCAGTATCTGCACTGCTGGACGGTTTCCACTACGAGCCAGTGCACGATCTACTGAAACGGGTGGGTGATATCGAACGGATTCTGGCCCGGGTTGCCCTGCGTTCTGCCCGCCCCAGGGACCTTGCGCGCCTGCGCGACGCTTTTCATGCCCTGCCAGAACTGCAGGAGGCACTGAAACCGGTCAACTCACACCATGTCGTGAAACTGGCCACCGTCATCGGTGAATACCCGGAACTGGCCAACCTGCTGGAACGCGCCATCATCGACAACCCGCCGGTGGTGATTCGTGATGGCGGCGTGATTGCCGAAGGCTTCGACGAAGAATTGGATGAACTCCGCAACATCAGTGAAAACGCCGGCCAGTATCTGCTGGATGTGGAAACCCGGGAGCGTGAACGCACCGGCATTTCCACCCTGAAAGTGGGTTACAACCGGGTGCACGGCTACTATATCGAGATCAGCCGGGCCCAGTCTGAGCAGGCGCCGGTGGACTATATCCGCCGCCAGACCCTGAAAAACGCCGAACGCTTCATCACCCCGGAACTGAAAGAGTTTGAGGACAAGGCACTGAGCGCCAAAAGCCGTGCCCTGGCCCGGGAAAAAGGCCTGTACGACGACGTCCTGGAAACCGTGGCCGAACAGTTGGCCCCGCTGCAGGACGCCGCCCAGGCCCTGGCCGAACTCGACGTACTGAGCAACTTCGCCGAACGAGCCACGTCCCTGCGCTTCACCGCGCCGGAATTTACCGACCAGCCAGGATTTGATGTGGAGGAAGGTCGGCACCCGGTGGTGGAGCAGCTGCTCGACGAGCCGTTTGTGCCCAACAACCTGTTGATGGATACCAAACGCCGCATGCTGGTGATCACCGGCCCGAACATGGGCGGTAAGTCCACCTACATGCGCCAGGCCGCCCTGATTGCCCTGTTGGCCTACACCGGCAGTTTCGTGCCCGCCAACCGCGCCGTGCTTGGCCCGGTGGACAGGATCTTCACTCGCATGGGCTCCTCGGATGACATAGCCGGTGGCCGCTCCACCTTCATGGTGGAAATGACCGAAACCGCCAATATCCTGCACAATGCCACCGAACACAGCCTGGTGTTGATGGATGAAGTGGGCCGCGGCACCAGCACCTTCGATGGCCTTTCGCTGGCCTGGGCCACGGCCGAGCACCTGGCGAAGAACATCCGGTGTTATACCCTGTTCGCCACCCACTACTTCGAACTGACCCAGTTGGCCGATGACCTCGACCATGCGGTTAACGTGCACCTGACCGCCACCGAGCACGACGACTCCATCGTGTTTCTGCACAATGTGCACGATGGCCCGGCAAGCCAGAGTTACGGGCTGCAGGTGGCAAAACTGGCCGGTGTACCCCAGGATGTGATCCGCAACGCCAAAACCCAGCTGGCGCATCTGGAAGGTCTGGAAGCAGGCAGCAACCCGTCGCCGGCGCCCGTGAGCGTTAATGAGCCGAAACCGGCTACGCCATCTGCGGCTAAGACCGCCAGTGTGGATGCAGTGTACCAGGGCGACATGTTTGCCGTGGCCGAGCCGAGTGAAGTGGAACAGGCTCTGGAGAAGCTCGATCTGGACGGCATTACCCCAAGAGACGCCCTGAACCAGCTTTATGAACTCAAGGAGTTACTGGCAAAATAACAGCATTCTGCGCCAAACTTGATCTGGGTAATAACGATATAGCAGGCCAACGCTTGCGGCAGTGTGGGGGGCTCCCTACAATATCGCTCCAAATTATAAACGGGGCCGGGTAACTGACAGGCTCCTGATGAGACTGAATCTTCTACGAACCAGGGATCTGACTATGGCGTTTATCGTTACTGATAACTGCATCAAGTGTAAATACACCGACTGCGTGGAAGTCTGCCCCGTGGACTGCTTCTACGAAGGCCCCAACTTTCTGGTCATCGACCCGGACGAGTGCATTGACTGCGCCCTGTGCGAGCCAGAGTGCCCGGCCGAGGCCATCTTCTCGGAAGACGAGCTGCCGGCAGGCCAGGAAGCCTTTGTTGAAATCAACGCAGAGCTGGCCGGCAAGTGGCCCAACATCACTGAAAAGAAAGACCCGCTGCCAGATGCCGAAGAGTGGGACGGTAAGCCCGACAAACTCAAGTACCTGGAGCGCTGAGGCCAGGCCGCGCGCAAACGAAAAAGGCCGGAGGCATCACCTCCGGCCTTTTTTGATTGGCCCTGATGCGTTTCAGCCAGCG
>NZ_DIHV01000028.1:0-4512 GCF_002420325.1 Marinobacter sp. UBA5687 | reverse complement strand
TCCAGATAGCCCTCCTGCCGGAGCAGATCCACCAGCGGCAAGCCCACCGCTTCAAGTTCCGTGACAATCACTTCCCGCGTGACGCCGATATCCGCGAGCAGGTTCATCACTGGTTGGTTACCATAACGGGCATACAATCCCTCCACTACTGCCTGAACACAGCCCTCAAAATACGGTGTCTGGCGGAAATGCAGCCAGAAGTCATAGCCCAGCACCACAAATTCCTGCAGCTGAACATCACCCAGTCCGTCCTGCAGATCCTCGATGGTTCGGTCTTCGAGAGACACCCAGGCCGCCATGACTGTGTCACGCAGTTCGTCATCACTCAAAGCCTTGTGCAGGAACTGCTCACTTCGGGCAATCAGGCTCGGCAGGCTGTCCGAAAGCCAGGCCTTGATGCGGCGTTCAAAGGTCTCATCCAGTCCCGGCACGGCCTTGTTAGCCATTTTCTTGCCGAATTTCATCATCGAGCCCACCCCGGGTACTGAGCGGGTAATCAGATTATCCTCGTAGAGGTAGTTCACCAGGCCGTGATAGACCACATTCGACACCAGCTCCTGATAAACCGGGTGCGCCATAATCTCACTGATCACCCGTTCCCGCTGGTGGCGCAACTCCAGGGCTTCCTCAACAAACGCACTGGCCTGCTCCCGGGACAGAATATCGCCCAGCCTGGTCTGGCTCTGAACCGGGGCCTTCAACACTTCGGTTGCCAGGTCCGCTGCCAGCTCCGGAATGCCGGCATCCAGCTCCATGCTCACCACCACCCGCCGGATCAGGCCCATAATCTGCTCGGCACTAACCACACGCTCCAGGGTCACGCTATTGGCATACTCCAGCAGTTCGTCCACTTCCTGATGCAGGAACTTTTTCAGTTTGGCGCCTTTCAGGGCATTCAGCTCGTGCCGAACGTGGGCTTCAAGTAATTGGTCCGCCAGGGTTGAGGTGGTCTCGGTCATAAGCCTGTTTTCCTTTGCCAGGTTTTCTTGTCTGGCAAAGAGGCTAACACGTTCCGGCGTATGGCGGGTTTGCCCGAACTACACCATCAGGCGTGATACAGGGCCAGTCTGGCGACCGGCCCGTTCGATTTACTGAAAATCACTGAACTCGTGAGGCTCGGCGCCCAAAGCCAGGCAGATACTGCCCGGCCCCACATAAATGGCACTGGTAATACCCATCTGGGACAACAACAGCTCAACGCCGTTCTGCTCACACGCGTCCCGAAGGCGATTCAGGCCCGGCAGATCCTCGATCTCGGTCCAGCTCAGGCCACAGGAAAGGCTGACATACGGCGTCAGCAAACCCGCTTCCACCCGGGCGACCGCGTAATTCATCACCTTCTCCACAGCCATGTCGAAGTTACGGGTCTTGGCAACCGGTTTGCCTTCCACACCCTGCCCGAAAATCACCGGGATGATGTTCAGCGCCTTACCCAGGAAAGCCGCCACCGCAGACACGCTTTTGTCACCTCGGCGCCGGGCGCGTTCACGGATGTAATGCAGATCCCGGGGAATGACACAGGTGTAGATTTTGTCGGTGAAGGTTTCCACTTCATGGCGAAGCGCATTCTTCGATACTTTCTGCCCAATCAGCTTCAGCGTGTGAGCCGCCAGCAGCCCCTGGCCGGCAAATATCTGTTTGCTGTCGATCACCCGCATGGAAAATTTGCCATCCCGGCCTGCAGCCTTGCGCGCCTCTTCATAATGCGCCATCACAGAGTTCATGGCTTCAGATGCGTTCTGGTAAATCAGGCTCCGGCTGCGGGTAACAGTTTCGCAGATGGCGACATCAAATTCGGTGACAATTTTTTCCATGAAAAGATCATGAATCTGCTCGGCGCTGAACGCCTCCGTTTCCGCCTGGTGCCCCTTATCGAGCAGGCCGCTCTGATAGAACTCCTGGGTACGGACAGGATCGTGGTTATCGATGTAGGTCTGGCCATCAATTATGGCCGTGACGGGCAGCACAAACAGGTCGTGTTTGCGGGCGAATTCATAGGGTAGATCACAGGCGCTATCAACGATCAGACCAACTCGCATGCTGAATGTCTCCGGGTTCGGGCGCGTCCTCTGGCGGGTACGCCCTTTTTTATGATTATTTTGCAGCGCCCCAGTGTTACACAGGCTGATGAAAATTTCAGCAACCCGGGAACCGGATCAGGCTTCCAGTTCCCTCAGATTGGCTTCCAGCAAACCGCGATTGTCCTGCTGCCACGGGTGAAAATCCCGCCGGAAATAGGCCAGAAAATCCGGCAGGCACTTGCGCAGAACCCCCGGCTTGCCCCACAGGAAATTCAGACCGCCCAACCAGGTTCTCAGGCTCCAGAGCTTGCCGTCGGTTTTCAGAAGGCTGCAGGTATTGAGGAAGGTGTAGCGAAAGAAATTCCAGGTTACGAACAGGAACACGATCCGGCGAAGCTTGTCGTTGCCAATACAGGCACGGTATACGTCGAAGGCCACCGACTTGTGTTCGGTTTCCTCAATGGCATGCCAGCGCCACAACCTCTTCATGGTTGGAGTCGCCCCTTCCATCCACTCCGGGTGACTGAGAATGGCGTTGGCCAGAACGGCCGTGTAGTGCTCAGCACCACAAGTCCCGGCCAGCTGCCGACTCGGCGGCAGGCGCCCGACCCACTCCATATGTTTGCGGAACCGTTCGTCCAGGGCATCAATATCGTAGCCCCGGGCTTTCAGAGCCTCGTTGTATTCCTTGTGCTCGCGGCTATGAAGAGCCTCCTGGCCGATAAAACCCTTGATCTCCTCCTTCAACTTGGGATCGGTAATCTGATCCCGGTAGAGCCGGACTGCGTTGATAAACTGTTGCTCGCCATCCGGAAACTGCAGGGACAAGGCATTGAAAAAGGCCGTTCGAAAGGTATCGTTACCATGCCAGAGCGTTCTCAGTTCGGTACGAACATCGAACCGCAGGTGCCGGGGTTTGACCGTGACACCATCGGGGGTGGAGCTGATCGTCATGGCAGCCTCCTGTGGTCTGTTTGTTGTTATCGGGAGTTTGACTGCGGATAATTTTTAATCAACGGGATCAGTTTACCCCCACGTAACTGCAAACCGGAAGGCATACCTCAAGAAAAAAAGACGCTTTGTCACAATATGACAACTTGTCAGAAACCCTGACAGAAACAAAAAAGGGAGGCGCTCAGGCCTCCCAAGGACACACAGTGGGTAGATGCCGCCGCCGAACACAGCGGCATCAGGTTCAGTGCTCTTTAACCGGCTCCACGCCCGGTGCTTCCGGGTCTGGGGTAAAGCCGAGAATATGAGTACGCTCAATCAGGAAGTACAACACCGCACCGGTGGCCAGGCCCCAGCCTGCGCCGTAGACCGCAAGTACCACACCCATGGTACCGGCGATACCGCGCTCGGTGTTGTTCTCCAGCTGTTCCAGACCCACCATCAGGCAGATATAGCCGGTCAGCAGCAGTGTCAGCGACAGCGCAATCGGCAGCACCGGCTGGAAGAAGCTCACCAGCGGCAGCACAAACAGTGCGATAAAGCCGGTAATCCAGAAGGTGCCACCACCGCTGTAGATGGAATCCATGGCATTACGGCCGTACTTGTAGCGCTCGGCCATGGTGGCGGTCACCGCCGTCCAGATCGGGCCAGCCAGGCCAGGGTATGGCGCGAAGAATGCGTGGCCGCCGTTACGGATAGCGGTCACCAGGTGCACACGGTCCACGCTGTTGTCGATGTCTTCGTCTTTGCGCAGGTGGTCGACACGATTCATCAGGGACTGACCCACCACGATGTCACCGAAGGCAATGACGTAGGCAATGACTGCGGTCGGAATCGCATACAGAAATACATTCAGATCCGGGAAACCAACGCTAAACGGCAGGTAGTTCCACAGCTGGTCGAACGCTGGCTTGGTGATCCCCCACTCCACGTTTGGCACATCGTATTCGCCGGTGGCAAAGCCCACCAGAATGGCCACCACCATGCCCGGCACCATGCCGTAGTTGGCAATCTTGCGGGCCAGCACGTTCTTGTCGACAAAGCCTTTGAACGAGACCGAGAACATCAGATACAGACACACCAGACCACCCACGATCAGGGAGATCGGCGTGTTGGCCAGGCGGCCGCCGGCCTCGATTTCACCCATCAATGCCGCAATACCGGCACCAATAATGATACCGCCCTTCATCGAGCGCGGAATCCAGTTAACCAGTTTGCTGCCCAGACGGGTCACGCCCAGAATCAGAAAGATCAGGAACACCAGGAACTGCAATGCAAACAGCGCCTGGATGGCCTCAGGGCCGGGTTCATAATCGGAAAGGAACAGCAGCACCACCGGAATACCCGGGGTAATCCAGCCGGGCACCAGAGGCACACCCAGCAAGGCTGGCAGCATAAAACCAATACCGCAGATCACTACGTAGGCCAGGGCCACGTCATAGGGAACACCGAGATATTTTTCCAGCAGCGGAATCATGGCCAGACTGACCACAAACATGATCAACGCCTGCACCATCTCCGCGAATTCCCAGCGGTAATG
>NZ_DIHV01000127.1:0-48476 GCF_002420325.1 Marinobacter sp. UBA5687 | reverse complement strand
GACGCCAACAAGATGTCCGGCGTTTACAAGTCAGTACCTGAGCGTACTGAACTGCCGGCCGACATCAACGAGAACCTCATCGTCGAGCTTTACTCCAAGTAAAGCCCAGTTAGCAACGATAGCAGATAGGGGCGTCTATGCAGCGTTCAGTACATGAGTTATTGACACCTCGTACCATTGACGTGAAAGAGTCCAGCGCTACGCGCGCCAAGGTGACCCTGGAACCGCTCGAACGCGGTTTCGGGCACACCCTGGGCAGCGCGCTGCGCCGTATTCTTCTGTCTTCGATGCCGGGCTGCGCCGTGACTGAAGCACAGATCGACGGTGTCCTGCACGAGTACAGTGCCATTGAAGGTGTCCAGGAAGACGTCATCGAGATTCTGCTGAATCTCAAGGGCGTTGCCGTAAAGATGAACGGCCGTGACGATGCTGAGCTGACCCTCAGCAAGAAAGGTCCGGGCGTGGTGACTGCCGGCGATATCAAGCTGGACCACGATGTGGAAATCGCTAACCCGGAGCACGTGATCTGTCACTTGAGCGAAAACGGCGAAGTGAACATGCGCTTGCGCGTGGCACGGGGCCGTGGCTACGAGCCGGCTGATCAGCGTGGTCTGGACGAGGACGAAACTCGTGCCATCGGACGCTTGCAGCTGGATGCAACGTTCAGCCCGGTTCGTCGTGTGGCCTATGCCGTCGAGAGCGCTCGGGTTGAGCAGCGTACAGACCTGGACAAGCTGGTTATTGATCTGGAGACCAACGGTACCATCGATCCGGAAGAAGCAATTCGCCGGGCCGCTACCATTCTCCAGCAGCAGCTGGCTGTGTTCGTCGATTTCGATCATGAGAAAGAGCCTGAGCGTGTAGAGGAAGAGGAAGAAATCGATCCGATTCTGCTGCGCCCGGTTGATGATCTGGAGTTGACTGTGCGTTCAGCTAACTGCTTGAAGGCTGAAAACATTTACTATATCGGCGATCTGATCCAGCGCACGGAAGTGGAGCTGCTGAAGACGCCTAATCTAGGCAAAAAGTCGCTGACCGAGATCAAGGACGTTCTTGCGTCCCGTGGTCTGTCTTTGGGTATGCGTCTTGATAACTGGCCGCCGGCAAGCCTTCGTGGTGATGACCGGGTTCTGGGCGGTTGATCGCCGATTAGTTTAAGGTAAGGAATCAGAGCAATGCGTCATCGTAAGAGTGGTCGTAAGTTCAACAGGACCAGTGCGCATCGCAAGGCCATGTTCCGTAACATGACTGCGTCACTGGTTGAGCACGAGCTGATCAAAACGACGCTCCCGAAAGCCAAAGAGCTGCGTCGGGTAGCTGAGCCGTTGATCACGCTCGCAAAGAATGATTCGGTAGCAAATCGTCGTCTGGCGTTCTCTCGCCTGCGTAGCGATGCTGCGGTAGCCAAGCTGTTTGATGAGCTGGGCCCCCGTTACAGCGAGCGTCCGGGTGGTTATCTTCGTATTCTGAAGTGCGGTTTCCGTGCTGGCGACAATGCCCCGATGGCATTCGTTGAGCTGGTCGGCCGTCCTCTGGACATCGAAGCTGAAGAGATGGACGACGACGAAGAGTAAGTTCTTCTGAGTCCATAAAAAAACCGGGTTCCGCAAGGTTCCCGGTTTTTTTGTGCCCGTCGTTCGGGCGGGCTATTTGGTAAGCATCGGTTTGAGGTACCGTCCGGTGTGCGACGCCGGATTGGCGGCGACTTCCTCGGGCGTTCCTTCGGCAATAATCTGTCCCCCACCGGACCCACCTTCCGGACCGAGGTCGACAATCCAGTCTGCGGTCTTGATGACGTCCAGGTTGTGCTCGATGACGACGATGGTGTTGCCGTGATCGCGCAAACGCTCCAGTACGTTCAAAAGTTGCTGGATATCGTAGAAGTGCAGGCCGGTCGTGGGCTCGTCCAGGATGTACAGGGTTTTGCCTGTGTCCCGTTTGGACAGCTCCTTGGCCAGCTTGACCCGCTGTGCTTCGCCCCCCGACAGGGTCACTGCGCTCTGGCCCAGACGAATGTAGGACAGGCCCACGTCGATTAGCGTTTGCAGTTTTCTGGCGATGAAGGGGACTGCGTCGAAAAACTCCCGGCCCTCCTCAACGGTCATTTCCAGAACCTCGTGAATGTTTTTGCCTTTATACCGGACCTCGAGGGTCTCCCGGTTGTAGCGTTTGCCCTTACAGATGTCGCAGGGCACATAGACGTCTGGCAGGAAGTGCATTTCGACTTTGATGACACCATCGCCCTGGCAGGCCTCGCACCGGCCGCCCTTCACGTTGAAGGAGAAACGGCCAGGTTTGTAGCCGCGTGAGCGTGCCTCCTGAGTGCCGGCGAAGAGTTCCCTGATGGGGGTAAACAGGCCGGTGTAAGTGGCGGGGTTAGACCTGGGTGTCCGTCCGATAGGGCTCTGGTCAATGTCGATCACCTTGTCGAGCTGATCAAGTCCTTTCAGGCTCTTGTAGGGCGCATGATTGAGGCTGGTCGCTTTGTTCAGTTTGGCGGCCGCGACCGGATAGAGGGTGCTGTTAATCAGAGTGGATTTGCCTGAGCCCGATACCCCGGTAACGCAGGTCATCACGCCTAGCGGCAGCGTGAGCGTTACGTCCCGGAGATTGTTGCCGGAGGCGCCGGTCAGTACCAGCTTCTTGCCATTGCCCTTGTTTCGCTCAGAAGGTACCGAGATCTCCTTCTCGCCACTGAGATACTGACCTGTCATTGAAGCCGGGTTGGCAATAATCTCTTTCGGGGTTCCCCGCGCGACAATCTCTCCGCCGTGGACGCCAGCGCCGGGGCCAATGTCAATAACGTAGTCGGCAGCCCGGATAGCATCTTCGTCGTGTTCCACCACAATCACCGTATTGCCAAGGTCCCGGAGGTGGGTGAGGGTGGCAAGCAGTCGGTCGTTGTCCCGCTGGTGCAGGCCAATGGACGGCTCGTCCAGAATGTACATCACGCCCACCAGGCCTGCCCCTATCTGGCTGGCCAGCCTGATGCGCTGGGCTTCGCCGCCCGAGAGGGTGTCTGCGCTGCGTTCCAGGGTGAGGTACTCGAGGCCCACGTTGACCAGAAATTGCAGGCGCTCCCGCACCTCTTTCAGGATTTTTTCTGCGATTTCACCTTTGCGCCCGGGCAATGCCAGAGTGCTGAAGTAGCGATGAGCATCACCCACGGGGAGGTGGGTAATTTCCGGGAGGTTTCGTTCTTCGATAAAGACGTGACGGGCACTGCGACGCAGGCGCGAACCGCCGCAGTCTTTACAGGGTTGTGTGCTCAGGTTGCGAGCCAGTTCCTCGCGCATGCCCTGCGATTCCGTCTCGCGGTAACGGCGTTCCAGATTCGGCAGTATGCCCTCGAACGGGTGGGCCTTTTCCATGATATGACCGCGAGAGTTCACATAACGAAAGGGAATGTCCTCGTCGCCGGAGCCATACAGGAGCACCTCCTGGAAGTTTTCAGGCAGCTCTTCCCAGGGTGTTTCCAGGTCAATGCCGTAGTGTTCGGCAACACTGGTCAGCATCTGGAAGTAGTAAACGGCGCGACGGTCCCAGCCTTTGATGGCTCCTGATGCGAGGGTCGCTTCCGGGCTCTGGATCACCTTTTCGGCATCAAAGAACTGGCGCACCCCCAGGCCGTCGCAGGTGGGGCAGGCGCCGGCCGGGTTGTTGAACGAAAACAGGCGAGGTTCCAGTTCGCTCAGGGAGTAGCCGCATTGGGTGCAGGCATAGCGCGCCGAGAAGGTGTGTTCCTCGCCTTCTCCACTCATGGGCGCCACCAGAGCAATGCCGTCGGCCAGCTCCAGGGCGGTTTCGAAGCTCTCGGCCAGTCGTTGCTCCAGCCCCTCCTTGACTTTGAATCGATCGACCACAACGTCAATCTGGTGCTTGCGCTTCTTGTCCAGGGCAGGAACGTCGTCTATGTCGCATACGGCTCCGTCCACTCTCAGGCGGATGAAGCCCTGGCTGCGCATGGTGTCGATCACCTGCAGATGCTCACCTTTGCGATCCCGGATCACCGGCGCCAATATCATCAGCTTGCTGCCTTCCGGCATGGCGAGAACCTGGTCAACCATCTGGCTCACGGTCTGGGCTTCCAGCGGCTGGCCGTGATCAGGACAGCGGGGTTCACCAGCGCGAGCGAAAAGCAGTCTCAGATAGTCATAGATCTCGGTGATGGTCCCCACGGTAGAGCGGGGGTTGTGAGACGTGGATTTCTGCTCGATGGAGATGGCTGGCGACAAGCCTTCAATGTGATCCACATCGGGCTTTTCCATCATCGAGAGGAATTGCCGTGCGTAGGTGGACAGCGACTCGACATACCGGCGCTGGCCCTCGGCATAGAGCGTATCGAACGCCAATGAGGACTTGCCGGAGCCGGACAGACCGGTAATGACGATCAGTTTGTCCCTTGGCATATCCAGGTCGATGTTTTTCAGGTTGTGGGTGCGCGCGCCCTTGATCTGGATATGGTCCATAACACCTCGCTTGGTAAAAACTGCCAGTATATCGGTTTCGGGTCGTTCCGGCTAAGTGCGGAACGACCCGCTCTGCGGGTGTCCCGTCGCCGGGGTGGTTCTGGTACAATGCGCCGCCTGCGGTTACCGGCCGCTCACCATTCATTCAAACCGCACGGGTAGGCATGAACGCGCTCGAAAAACGCTCAGTTGTGGCTCTGGCTTCGGTATACGCCATGCGTATGCTGGGCCTGTTTATGGTCATGCCCGTGTTTGTGCTGCTGGGTACGGACCTGCAGGGTGCGACGCCGGCGCTATTGGGCCTGGCGATTGGTGCTTACGGCCTGAGTCAGGCGCTGCTTCAGATCCCCTTCGGCCTGTTGTCGGATCGGGTTGGCCGCAAGAAGATGATCTACCTGGGGCTTATTCTGTTTGCCAGCGGGAGCCTGCTGGCCGCGTCGACCGACTCAATATACGTTGTGATCGCCGGTCGGATTCTTCAAGGTGCCGGTGCCATCGCCAGTGTATTGATGGCACTGCTGTCAGACCTCACCCGAGAGGAAGAGCGCACCAAGGCCATGGCCACGGTGGGCATTTCCATTGGCCTGTCGTTTTCCGTGTCGCTGGTGCTGGGCCCGTTGCTGGGCGCGGCCTGGGGCTTGTCTGGCATCTTCTACGTGACGGCAGTGATGGCCCTGTTGGCCCTTGTTGTGGTCGCCAGGGTGGTGCCTACGCCACATACCCATAAAGTCAGCGCCGATACCCATCCTGCCCGCGAAATGGTCGGGCGCGTTCTGGCCGATGGCCGCCTGCTGCGGCTCGACTTCGGAATCTTTGTGCTGCACCTGGTTCTGACGGCCCTGTTCCTGGTCTTTCCGACCATGCTTCAGGATCAGTTGGGATTGGCCAGCAGCTCCCACTGGTGGTTCTATTTGAGTGTGATGGTGCTTTCTTTCTTTGCCATGGTGCCCTTTATCATCATTGGCGAAAAGAAACGCAAAATGAAGCCGATACTGTGCATGGCCATTGCCTTGCTGACAGCGGCAACAGCAACGCTGACTCAGGTGAATGCCAGCCTCTGGGCAGCCTGGGGTGTGCTATTTTTCTTCTTTATGGCGTTCAATCTTCTGGAAGCCAGTCTGCCTTCGTTAATCAGTAAAGAGGCTCCGGCTGCCAGTAAGGGAACGGCCATGGGGGTTTATTCCACCTCCCAGTTTTTTGGTGCTTTTCTGGGTGGAGCTCTGGGAGGTTATCTGCTGCAGAGCGCTGGCGTGGAGGGAGTGCTCTGGTTGATGGCCGGGTGCCTCCTGGTGTGGCTGCTGGCAGCCTTGACCATGCCGGCCCCGAGCTACACGACCAGCCTGGTTCTGGAGCTGAGGGATGCGCTGGAAAATACCTTTGACGACGTGGACCGTCAGCTACGAAGGCTGCCGGGCGTGAAGGACGTTGTGATTGTTGAAAATGCATCGACAGCCTACCTGAAGGTGGACCGTCAGCATTTTCGGGAAGATCAGCTTGCGGACTTTGACTTTGTCCGGCAGGGTAAGAGTACTTAAACACAGGATGCTGGCATGGATGGCTGGCACTCCGCAAAACATGATCAGGAGCATACGATGGCACGAGGCGTAAACAAGGTAATTCTCATTGGTAACCTGGGGCAGGACCCGGACACTCGCTATACCCCCAACGGCAACGCTGTGGTTAACCTGAACCTCGCCACAGACGAGAGTTACAAGGATCGCCAGACCGGACAGATGGTGCCGAAGACCGAGTGGCATCGGGTTGTGCTGTTCGGCAAGGTGGCTGAAGTGGCTGGGCAATACCTGCGCAAAGGCTCCAAGGTCTACATTGAAGGCAAGCTGCAGACCCGGAAATGGCAGAACAAGGAAGGGCAAGATGTCTACACCACCGAAGTGGTTGTGGATATCAATGGCCAGATGCAGATGCTGGACAGCCGGGGCTCTGAGGGCGGTATGAATCCGGGGGCTCCCCAGGGACGGCCGCAGCAGCAGCCGCAATACAATGCGCCGCCCCAGCAGGGTGGGCAGGCTGGTGGCTACAACAACCCGTCACCCCAGCAGCAGGGTGGTGGCATGCCTGAGCCGATTGATGATTTTGATGATGATATTCCGTTCTAGGATATACCTGATATATAAAGTGTAAAGTATCAGTATTAAAGCCCTGAAGGCATCGCTACCTTCGGCGTATACCGAGGCAGTGACCGTATCATTTATTGGTGGGAAGCCACTGACTAAGGTGAAGGAGGAGTTTTAATCCTCCTCCCCCTCCGGCTGATCCATCCCCAACTCATTGATTTTCCGGGTCAGCGTATTCCGCCCCCAACCCAGCAGAATGGAGGCATCCCGGCGGCGGCCGCCGGTGTGCTTCAGCGCAGTTTCAATCATGATTTTCTCAAACTCGGGCACCGCGGTATCCAGTATGCCTTTCTTGCCGCGCTTCAGTTCCTGTTCTGCCCAGTTCCTCAGGCCTTCCTGCCAGGTCAGACCGGTAGCAGCATGCTCGTTTTCCGCTTGATGCAGCAGTTCCGGGGGCAAGTCATCAATGTGGATCTCCCGGCCACTGGCCATGACGGTCAGCCAGCGGCAGGTATTTTCCAGCTGGCGGACGTTACCGGGCCAGGGCAGGGTGGTGAGGTATTCCTCTGCGTCCGGGCGCAGGATCTTGGGTTCTACTGCCAGCTCTTTGGCTGCTCGCTTGAGGAAGTGCTGCATCAGGCGTGGAATGTCTTCGCGGCGTTCGGCCAGCTTGGGCAGGTGCACGCGAATGACATTCAGGCGGTGGAACAGATCTTCTCGGAAGTTGCCGGCCTGTACCAGATTTTCCAGGTCTTGATGGGTTGCGGCGATGATGCGGACATCCACTTTGATGGGGGTGGTGCCGCCTACCCGGTAAAACTCGCCATCGGCCAGCACCCGCAGCAGTCGAGTCTGAGTGTCGGCGGGCATGTCGCCGATTTCATCGAGAAACAGGGTGCCACCGTTGGCCTGTTCAAAGCGGCCCTGGCGGGCGGCACCGGCGCCGGTGAAGGCACCCTTTTCGTGGCCGAACAATTCGGATTCAATCAGGTCTTTGGGTATCGCCGCCATGTTCAGGGCGATGAACGGGTTTCGTGCTCTGGGGCTGTGATTGTGCAGGGCCTGGGCCACCAGTTCTTTACCGGTGCCGCTCTCACCGTTGATCAGTACCGTGATGTTGGAGTGAGACAGCCGGCCAATGGCCCGGAAAACCTCCTGCATGGCCGGGGCTTCACCGATAATTTCGGTATTGCGTGGTGTAGCATCGGCCTGGGGTTCGCTGGCGGCGCGTTTTTCATGGCTGTGGGCAACGGCCCGTTTTACCAGTGCGACTGCGTCATCCACATCAAAGGGCTTGGGCAGGTATTCGAAGGCGCCGGTCTGGTAGCTGGTCACCGCGCTTTCAAGATCCGAGTGCGCGGTCATGATGATAACCGGCACATCCTGATGCAGTTCGACGATCTGGGCGAGCAGGGTAATACCATCCACCCCTGGCATCCGGATATCGCTGATGATGGCGTCCGGTTGCTCGTGTTCCAGCCGCATCATGATGCTGTCGCCGCTGTCGAATACGCGCGGTTGCATGCCAGCCTGGCTCAGGGCGCGTTCCAGCACCCATCGAATACTTCTGTCATCGTCGATAATCCAGACGTTTGCCGGTTGGCTCATTTGCTGTCCTCCAGAGGCAGGAAGATGATGAAATCAGTTCTTCCGGGCTCACTCTCGCACTCCACCAGCCCCCGATGCTGGCCGATGATGCTTTGGGTAATGGAAAGGCCGAGTCCGGTGCCCGAGGCCCGACCACTGATCATGGGGTAAAAGATGTTCTGCAACAGCTCCGGCGGGATGCCCGGGCCGTTGTCTATAATGTCGACCCGGCACACCAGTCGGTGACGGCGATGGCCGATGGTGAACTGCCGCAAGGCCCGGCTGCGAAAGGTAATGGTGGGCGTTGCGGAACGCCCGCTTGCGGCTTCGTTTTCGAACGCCGCCTCCATGGCGTTGCGGGCGATGTTCAGGAAGGCCTGGATCAGTTGCTCTTTGTCGCCGGGAAATTCCGGGATGCTCGGGTCGTAGTCGCGTCTCAGGCGCACTCGGCCTTTGCTTTCGGCCTCAATCAGAGTACGGACCCGCTCCAGAATTTCGTGGATATTGGTGGGCGCAATCTTCAGGGCTTTGTTCGGGCCGAGCATGCGATCCACCAGGCTGCGCAGACGGTCCGCCTCGTCGATAATCACACGGGTATACTCACGCTGGTCGTCGTCTGAAAGCTCGCGGTCCAGCAGTTGCGCCGCGCCACGGATGCCGCCCAGCGGGTTCTTGATCTCGTGGGCCATGCCCCGCACCAGGATTCGCGTGGTCTCCTGTTGCGAGATGATGTCTTCTTCCCGGCTGATACGCATCAGTCGGTCTCGAGGCTGGATCTCGATCAGCAGTTCGGTCGGGTCCAGGCTGATGGGAGTCACCGAGTAATCCACCGTCAGTCTGGCACCGCTGATCAAAGCAAATTCAGCTTCCCGGCGGGTGTAGGACTGGCCGTTCTCCACTGCGGCATGCAGAGTGGTCAGGGCATCTTCGGAATCCACCAGAACCTCCTGTAAGGGGAGGCCATGGCTTCGGGTCATACTGGTTTCAAACAGGCTCTCGGCGGCGGGGTTGAGGTAACGGATAGCCAGATCATCGCCAAGTACCAGTACTGCGGTTGTCAGACTGTCCAGAATGCTCTTGTAACTGCTTCCGGATATGGTGGCTGGATGGAGTGGCATGCGTTGCTTCCGTTCTCGACTCATAGGATGTACCCCTGCGGCTGCAAAAAGCGAACCAGTTTTTTGGCATCGGGTAGCCAATGGGCAAGGATCGGGCAGAACGGGCGCGGTAGCCGGTACGCGGTGCTGTAGCTTGGTGCAGTAGTGAACGGTCTGGCGACAGGCAGCCCGGATTTTGCCCCTTGGCTGCCCAAAGTATGGTCACAACATGGTGCAATTGCACCATGGTGGTGCAGATAAGATTTAGTTGAGAACGGATGGGCGGTGAATCGTGAAGGTAATTGAATTGCCGGATTTCACGCGTACTCCGTTTTCATCGACAATATGAACACTCGCATTGTGAGTGCCCCGGTCGATATTGCTGACGGCTACTGAGCCTGAGCTGCTTTGCCCGACCGGTTGTCCATCCAGGGTCACTTCAAATTTATGGCCCCGCTTCAGCGGTGGTGTACTTTGAACCTCGAAAGTGACGTTGCCGTTGCCGCTGTGAAAGGCCTGTTCATTGGCCGGATACTGGAATGAGACAGCCTGGTAGGCTGCGCCCTCACGTTCCACCCGCTCGCGGAGTTGTTCGGGTTCCTGAACCGCTTCCGGCTTGGGCAGGGTGATGGTGGTCACGGGCTTCACCTGGACTTCTTCACCGCCTTCCATGGGTTCGTCGGAAAAGCTGACGTTGCCATAGGCGTCAACGTGGCGGTAGACCTCGCTATGTGCTGTGGTCGAAGCCAGCATCAGCAGGCCAGCGGCGAGTACGAACGGTGCTTTCATGGCGGTAACCTGTGGTAATGAACTGCTTTGATTATCGATTGCGGGCAAGGTCATTTCAATGTTGTGGCCTGCTTCCTTGGTTACATATCGTTAAGGGCGTGGGTCTTGGTTCAGAACTGGGATTGAGGCCACAAAAAAGCCCCGCGCGGGGCGGGGCTTATGGCCTGCATAGTCTGCACCGAATTGGTGCGGAGCTTTAGCAGGAGTAGTACAGATCGAACTCGACCGGGTGAGTGGTCATGTTCAGACGCTCGACTTCGCCACGCTTCAGGTCGATGTAGCCTTTGATCATGTCTTCGGTGAACACACCGCCACGGGTCAGGAACTCGTGGTCTGCTTGCAGGCAGTCCAGGGCCTCGGACAGAGTCTCGGCAACCTTCGGAATGTTCAGGGCTTCTTCCTTCGGCAGGTCATACAGATCCTTGTCCATGGCATCGCCAGGGTGGATCTTGTTCTGGATACCGTCCAGGCCGGCCATCATCAGGGCGGCAAAGGCCAGATACGGGTTAGCGGCCGGATCCGGGAAGCGCACTTCAATACGACGAGCTTTCGGGCTGTTCACGTACGGAATACGGATGGAGGCAGAACGGTTACGGGCAGAGTAGGCCAGCATAACCGGTGCTTCATAGCCCGGAACCAGGCGCTTGTAGCTGTTGGTGGCCGGGTTGGTGAAGGCGTTGATGGCCTTGGCATGCTTGATCACACCGCCGATGTAGTACAGGGCTGCTTCGCTCAGGCCCGCGTAGCTGTCGCCGGCAAACAGGTTCTTGCCGTCTTTGCTCAGGGACATATGAACGTGCATACCGGAGCCGTTGTCACCCACAACCGGCTTGGGCATGAAGGTGGCGGTCTTGCCGTAGGCGTGAGCTACGTTGTGCACGCAGTACTTCAGGATCTGAACTTCGTCTGCCTTGCGGGTCAGGGTGTTGGCGCCAACACCGATTTCACACTGGCCAGCGGTGCCCACTTCGTGGTGGTGAACTTCAATTTCCAGGCCCATGGATTCCATGGCGGCACACATGGCGCCACGCAGGTCGTGCAGGCTGTCGACCGGCGGAACCGGGAAGTAGCCGCCTTTTACGCCCGGGCGATGGCCAATGTTGTTGCGGTCGAAGTCTTCGCCGGAAACCCACGCGGCTTCTTCAGAATGGATGTGGTAAGAAGCGCCTTGCATGTCCACGTTCCATTTGACGGAATCAAACACGAAGAACTCAGGCTCCGGGCCGAACAGAGCGCCATCAGCGATGCCGGTGGACTTCAGGTATTCTTCGGCGCGACGGGCAACAGAGCGGGGGTCGCGCTCATAACCCTGCATGGTAGAAGGCTCTACAATGTTGCAGGTGATGTTGACCGTGGTTTCTTCGGTAAACGGGTCCAGAACGGCGGTTTCGTCGTCCGGCATCAGGATCATGTCGGATTCGTTGATGCCTTTCCAGCCGGCAATGGAGGAGCCGTCGAACATCTTGCCGTCAGCGAAAAAGTCTTCGTCCGCCTCGGTGGCGGGCAGGGTCACGTGCTGCTCTTTACCACGGCTGTCGGTGAAACGCAGGTCAATCCACTTGACTTCGTGTTCTTTGATCAAATCAATCGTCTTGGACATTGTGCATGCTCCGTAAGGTTTTACATGTTCGTTGTGCCGGATCGTTCAGTGTTCTGAGGCCCGATCTTTTTTCAGGTCAGGGAAGCTTACCAGAAGCTTGTGGTCCTTACCTTCACTATGCGGCTGCTTTGGCATAAGCAATCGGCTTGCCAGTTTTTGTCGGCTGCGCCAGAACAGCGCAGCGACAAGGCTTTCGGGCTAATGTGGCGCAGCTTCCTGGCCGAAGACCATGCTTATTGCACCACTGCGGTGCACCATGGTGGTGCAAGTTCTCTGATAACGCATAATTATGGTGCAAGCCCAGATTGGTTACATATTAGGCACTAATCTTCATATTATCGCCATGGACTTTTCGATATACTGCGCGCCGCTAATTTCTTCAGGATACCCGTTGTGATTGATAAGCTTAGAAACGTTGCCATTATTGCCCACGTTGACCATGGCAAGACTACCCTGGTTGACCAGCTGCTGCGCCAGTCTGGCACGCTGGACCGGAAAGAGCTCGAAAACGAGCGTGTAATGGACTCCAACGACCAGGAAAAAGAACGTGGCATTACCATTCTGGCAAAAAACACTGCTCTAAAATGGAAAGACTACGACATCAATATCGTAGACACCCCGGGCCACGCTGACTTTGGTGGTGAAGTAGAGCGTGTAATGAGTATGGTGGACAGTGTGCTGCTGGTGGTGGATTCCATCGACGGCCCCATGCCGCAAACCCGTTTCGTGACTCAGAAAGCTTTCGCAGCGGGCCTGAACCCGATTGTGGTCGTGAACAAAATTGACCGTCCGGGTGCCCGCCCGGATTGGGTGGTGGATCAGGTGTTTGACCTGTTCGACAACCTTGGTGCCACCGATGAACAGCTCGACTTCCCGATAGTCTATGCCAGTGCGCTGAACGGCATCGCCGGCATGGATCATGAGAATCTGGACGACAACATGGACGCTGTGTTCCAGGCCATTGTTGATCATGTGCCAGCGCCTTCGGTTGATCTGGATGGCCCGTTCCAGATGCAGATCTCCCAGCTGGACTACAACAGTTTCCTGGGTGTCATCGGTATCGGTCGCATTATGCGCGGTAAAGTGAAGACCAACACCCCGGTGGTGGCTATCGGTGCCGACGGCAAGAAGCGTAACGGTCGTATCCTGAAGATCATGGGCCATTCCGGCCTGCAGCGTGTGGAAGTTGAAGAAGCCCAGGCTGGCGATATTGTGTGTGTGAGTGGCCTGGACCAGCTGTATATTTCCGATACCCTGTGTGATCCCTCTAACGTTGAAGCGCTGCCGGCGCTGACCGTAGACGAGCCCACCGTATCCATGACCTTCCAGGTGAACGATTCCCCGTTCGCCGGTAAAGAAGGCAAGTATGTAACCAGCCGTAATATCAAAGAGCGCCTGGAAAAAGAGCTGCTGCACAACGTAGCGCTGCGGGTGGAAGAAGGCGACTCGGCCGACAAGTTCAAGGTATCCGGCCGGGGTGAGCTGCACCTGTCGGTTCTGATCGAGAACATGCGCCGCGAAAACTTCGAGCTGGCCGTGGGCCGGCCGGTGGTGGTAATCAAGGAAGTCGACGGCCAGAAGCAAGAGCCGTACGAAAACGTGATCATTGATATCGAAGAGCAGCACCAGGGCCCGATTATGGAGCAGATGGGGCTGCGCAAAGGTGACATGACTAACATGATCCCGGACGGCAAGGGCCGTATCCGCCTGGAATACACCATTCCGGCCCGTGGCCTGATCGGTTTCCGGAACACCTTCCTGACCATGACTTCCGGTACCGGCATCCTGACCTCCACCTTCAGCCACTACGGCCCGGTGAAGATGGGCGACGTAACCAGCCGTCAGAACGGTGTCATCGTTTCCATGGCCACCGGTACTGCGCTGACCTATTCGCTGGAAACCCTGCAGAGCCGGGGCAAGCTGTTCCTGGACCCTGGCCAGGAAATCTATGAAGGCCAGCTGTGCGGTATCCACAGCCGTGATAACGACCTGGTGGTTAACCCCACCAAGGGCAAGAAGCTGGACAACATGCGTGCCTCCGGTAAGGACGAAGTGATCGGCCTGGTGCCGCCTATCAAGTTCACTCTTGAGCAGGCGCTGGAGTTTATCGACGACGACGAACTGGTTGAGGTAACGCCCAAGTCCATTCGTCTGCGCAAAAAGCTCCTGACCGAAAACGAGCGTAAGCGCGCTAACAAGAAGTAACTCTTCCGGGGCCAGGAAATCGTTGTGAGGCAGTAAACGCTTCCGTCTGTTTTCCTGGCCCCTGTATTTTCCTCGCCCGTCTCAGCTAGACTGCCGTTATCCCCGAAACGGAGTTTTCCATGCTGACCCTCTATCCTGAAATCGAGCCCTACGCACGCCACCGACTGGCGGTGGATCATCCCCATGAGCTGTACCTCGAGGAATCCGGCAATCCGGACGGAATTCCGGTGATTGTCGTTCATGGCGGGCCGGGTGGCGGTTGTGAGGATTACCACCGGCGCTTTTTCGACGCCGAACGTTTCCGGATTATTTTGCTGGATCAGAGGGGCGCCGGACGATCGACCCCGTTGGCCGAGCTGGAGGGTAACAGCACAGACAAACTGGTTGAGGATCTTGAGGCGGTTCGGCATTTTCTCGGCATCGATCGCTGGTTGCTGTTTGGGGGAAGCTGGGGCTCCACGCTAAGCCTGGTCTATGCCGAAACCCATCCAGACCGGGTTCTGGGGTTGGTGTTGAGAGGTATCTTTCTGTGCCGGCCCCAGGATATTCACTGGTTTTATCAGGACGGCGCCAGCCGGGTATTCCCGGATTACTGGCAGGACTACCTTGCCCAGATTCCGGAGGTGGAGCGGAATGATATGGTGTCGGCCTACTACCGGCGCCTGACCAGTGCCAATGAGCTGGTGCAGATTCAGGCCGCGAAAGCCTGGTCCGTCTGGGAAGGGCGGTGCGCCACATTGCATCCCAATCCCAAAGTAGTAGAGCATTTTGGCCACCCTCATGTGGCCATCGCGCTGGCCCGGATTGAATGCCACTATTTCATGAATCATGCGTTCCTTGAGCCCGACCAGATCGTGCGTGATGCCTCGCGGCTAAAGGACATTCCGGGCGTGATTGTTCACGGCCGCTATGACATGGTTTGCCCGCTGGATAATGCCCTCGCGCTGAGTAAGGCCTGGCCGGAGGCGGAATTTCAGATTATCCGGGATGCTGGCCACTCGGCATCCGAGCCGGCAATTGTGGATGCCCTGATGCGGGGCGTTGAGAATGTGGTTGCCAGAAGTCTTCCCTCTGTTGGCTGAGAATGCGACTTTTTATTGATCTGACAGGGTTGCGGTGGTCTTGCGGGCTCTATACACTTTTCGCGTTTCAGAAATTTAACCCTCGGTGTTAACGCTCAAGGGAATGAATGAAAGGACTGATCCAGCGCGTTTCGGAAGCCAGTGTAGCCGTGGATGGTGAAACGATTGCCCGTATTGGTCCCGGGTTGCTCTTGCTCCTCGGCGTAGAAAGGAACGATACACTGAATGAGGCAAAGGAACTGTGCCGAAAAATCCTCTCCTATCGGGTTTTCCCCGATGAGCAGGGCCGGATGAACGTGAATGTTCAGGATGCCGGTGGCTCATTACTTGTAGTCCCTCAGTTTACGCTTGCTGCTGACACGTCCTCTGGCACGCGCCCGGGTTTTTCCCTGGCGGCCGCACCGGAGCTGGCGAACCGGCTTTATGGTGACTTTGTGGCTGAAGCAAGTAGCCAGCTAGGCGTCGAGCGTGTAGGTACGGGGAAGTTTGGTGCAGATATGAAAGTGGCACTGATCAATGATGGCCCGGTTACCTTTATGTTGGAGTCTGCCCGGAGAGGGTAGTGCACAAAAATGTGACGCAGTTGCCAACAGTGCCTCACGAAAGTGCGTGATTTGGGGTATTGTTTTGTGGCCTCAGAATGTGAAGGCCTCGGTTGGAAGGTAACCGGTTGTTTTGTGGATTTTTTTCGTTATCTGGCCCTGAATTTGTTGTGGAAACGGGAGAGGTTGTTAGTCCAGGCTGATCTAACGACAAAGGTTACGAATGCAAATGGGGCTAAAAAATGGCCATTAAAAATTTGCAAAAAATGGAACATTGTATTAAAGCAGGTTCATCACGCAGAGCTTTAATAAAGCTGTGTAAGTGGTTGAGATCTAAGGCAAGCGTGCTTGTCTTATAAAAAGAAGAAAAGCTGTTCCCACAGGAATGACAGGGGCAGTCAGATACCCGGCAGGCAGAGCCAAGCGTTGTGCCGGCCAATAAAAATCGGGATTTAGACCCGTCGAAAACCTGAGTTAACTCAAAAAGGAAGACGCAACATGAAAAAAAACGATTCTTGCTTCTGCTATTGCAGCTGCAACCTTCTCTGGCGCTGCGCTGGCAGAGCCTACTCTGTCTGCTTCCGAGCTGGCGGCGAAGATGGATTCCATGCCGAGCGTGTATGGTAACATTCAGTACGTTGTGACCCACGCAAACGTAGACGGCGGTGGTTCTGCTCTCGAGCACGCGGACAACGGCTCTACCCTGGGCGTTAAGCACGATCACGAAATTGCCCCGGGCGTCACGGGTTTTTTCAAGCTTGAGCTTGAGGGTATCAACGCTGACGATAAAGGCAGCAGCAGCGGTATTGATAAGCTTGACGAGGCTTACGTTGGTATTAAAGGCGACAGCTTTGGCCAGGTTTGGGTTGGTTCCGACGATTCAGTATACGAGAGCGCCATCGTAAAGATTGGCAACTTCCATGAAGTTGGTTCTGACATCTTCGGCAACTACTCCACAGGTGAAGGTGATCTGGTTCAGTATATGTCCCCGTCCTTCGGTGGTTTGACTTTGGCTGCTGCTGTACAGGTTAATGGTGACAATGATACCAAGGGCGGCAACGACAAGTCTTATCCTTACCAGTTGGTTGCAACTTACTCGGTCGATGCGCTTGAAATCTCCGCAGGTGTTGATTCAAATGACGGTGGTAGTGCGTCCGACAACAACGAAAACAGTTATGGCTTGAACGTTACTTACAATGCTGGTGACTTTAGCCTGATTGGCGAGTATCAGACCCGTAAAGACGTCAATGACATCATTGGTGTGATGGGCGTCTACACCATGGGCAAGAATCAGTTCGCCCTTTCCTACCAGATGCTTGATGACGATGCTTCTGGTGACAAGAACGACACCATCATTCTCCAGGCTTTGCACAACCTGTCTCACCACATGTATGTATACTTCGAAGGCTATCTGAGCAACGCTGACGAAGAGATCTACAGCGTTGAGAACGAGCCGGGCACTGGCGACGAGCAGTCCATCGCCGCTATCGGTGCTGTTTACTACTTCTGATCAGCTAACAAGCTAATCTAGTAGTTGTAAAAGCCGGTGACTCTGTCACCGGCTTTTCTGTTTTGGCAGGAAAAGAAATCATCAGGAGCGCTCCAGTGGCCACGGAACTTGAAGTAAAGCTGACCCTATCGGAATCCGCACAGTCCCGGGCCTTCGAGTGGCTCAAAGGTCAACCGGGTGCAAGCGAAGGTCCGGTTAAAACACTGGTCAATCGCTACTACGACACCCCGAATGCTGCGTTGAATCAGGTCCGTGCCGCGTTGCGAGTCCGTCAGGCCGGTGATCGCTACATCCAGACCTTGAAAACCCAGGGCGAGTTCGTAAACGGAGCCCATCGCCGCCAGGAGTGGGAGTGGGATCTGCCGGGGCCGGATCTGGATCTTGAGCTTCTGGAACAGACTCCGTTGAGATCTGAGGTCGACCTTGGCGAACTGGAGCTGGCATTCGAGACCAACTTCCAGAGGCGCATTATCATGCTGGAGCAAGCAGAGTCCGTCATTGAGGTCGCTCTGGACTCCGGTGAAGTGGTGGCAGGAAAGCAGGCAAGGCCCCTGCATGAAGTGGAATTTGAGCTCAAAGCGGGCGAGCCCACGGCTCTGCTTGAAAATGCCCGCGCTCTCGCACAAGCCGTTCCGGTATTTCTGAACCTTGTTAGCAAAGCCGAGCAGGGCTACTACCTTGCCGGAATCTACCGCCCGTCACTGGCATTGCCAGCTTCAGGATTCAGCTCGGTATCCTTTCTGCATTACTTGAGTCTGGCCTGGTTAACCGGTGATGCGGTGTGTCTGCCCGCAAGTGCGCTTGCGGAGATTGAGCAGCAGGCGGAAGCGGCCGGGCTATTGTCGCAGTGGAGGCCGGTAGCCAAGGCGCTGGAAGCCGGCATTGCCGTAGTGACCCTGGTTGAGCAATTTCCTGAGTTCGGTCAGTTACAGCTAGCGCTCGCTGCCGCCAGCTGAAAGGTTTTCTTCAGAGCTCTCGGTGGCGGCTTTCTGGTTTTGCTCGTGCATGGCACGCCACTGCTTGAGAAACTCCCGATACCGGTCAAGCGCTTCCTCTACCACTGACACCTCCGGCGTCTCGCTGGAGCGAACCAGAACAATCAGCCCCTTGCCCTCAACCTCGGCGTTGGTATCCGGGTGGCAGATGACTTCATTGTCGTGATCAATGTAGGCCAAGGCCGTTCCAATGCCGTGGCGGATCAGAGCACTGACAATATCCGCCCAGGTAAGGTCGTCGAGCTTGAGATCATAACGATGCGGATGATCTCGCTCGTAGTTGAACATGTCTTCCAGAACTTTTTCGGAACCAGGGGCAACCACGGAGCGAACCATGATTTCAGGGTAGGTGCGCACGGGGCGAATGGTGGTGCGAACGCCCAGTGCTTTGAATCTTGCACGGTTGTGGTCGCCGACACATTCAACGGTGGTTCTCCCGCCCAGATTGGATTCGGCCAGCCGGTGGGCAATATCGAAGGTCAGGCTGTCGGACATCGGGTCCGATTCATCCGCCGCCAGCACGATGATGTGCTTGGCGCTGCCGGCGTGCACGGACTTCAGAGCTTCCGGGTCGTTCCCTGCACCGTGGAAATGAACGACACCGCAGTCCGACAATTCTGCCGGCAGCCCTCCCGGAAATTGCCGCGTAAGCAGCATTATCGGCACCGTGTGGTACTCAGGGACCGAGCGAATCTGCGAGGCGAATCGCATGAAGTACTGCTCGCCGCCGCTTCGAGGGGTGTTGATGATGACAATGTGGTCTTTCATTTTGTAAATCCAGCGTCCAGTCAGTATGCGTTCTCTGCGGTAGAAACGGTATTCGATGTAATCACTGACGATCAGGGTCAGTAGCGTAATGGCGGAGATAAACATCAGCAGGATGGTGCTGATGCGGCCAACGGGCGTTACCGGCGAGTAGTCGCCATAGCCCACGGTAACCAGTGTCGTCATGGTGAGCCACACGGCTTCGAAGAATGAGAGCGGTTCTGCTGCCCAGAGGATCAGCGTATGTGTGACAACGAGTCCGCCGAGGATAGTAAAGAGTCGGTTTATCCGGCTTCGGATGAGCCCGCCCATAGGGAGGTGAGATTGGGTGTGCTCCGGATTCAGAGGGCGTCTATTTCGCATCATGGAGAGCGGGTGCCTGTTCAGTCCTTGGCGAGTTCGTTATACAGTACCTGAAATATATCAGAGAGACAGAGGGTTGCGTTATGTCTGAGCCATGGACTTCACTGCCGGGAGCGCTCAAGGAGGAGATTTCCGGATGCTGGCCATCGGTATTCCCGGAGGGTCTGCCCGGCTGGCTGGCCGGTGACCATGTCTCCGAGGCCGATGTGGCAGAGGCCATCGCTCGAAGCCTGTTTCTCCGGCAAACCCTTGAACGACATCCGGAGCAGATTCGGCCAGCCGTTGCTGCCCGGCCTTTGACTGAACCAACCACAGAGGCCTGGCTGGCTGATCGCTGGCGGGATTACCTCCAGAACGTTGACTCTGAACCGGCCTTGCATGCAGCACTTCGCCAGTACAGGCGGGAAGTGCAGTTCCGGATTATCTGGCGGGACCTTATGAAGTGGGCCGATTTGCATGAAACCATGGCCGCTACCAGTGCCTTTGCGGATACCGCCATTGATGGTGCCTTGAATTGGCTCTACGAGCGAGCCTGTGAAGAGTTCGGTACTCCCATGGGTGATGACCCGGTAACCGGGCAGGAGGCACCCCAGAAAATGGTGGTGCTTGGAATGGGCAAGCTCGGCGGCCGGGAGCTGAACGTTTCCTCCGATATCGACCTGATTTTTGCGTTTCCCTCAAAAGGCGAAACCCAGGGCGGCCGGCGTGCTCTGGATAATCAGCAGTTCTTTATCCGGCTTGGCCAAAGGCTGATTCAGGCGCTGGACCAGATTACTGCCGATGGCTTCGTGTTCCGGGTGGATATGCGCCTGAGGCCATACGGCCAGAGTGGCGCGCTCGCTCTTAGTTTTGCGGCCCTGGAAACCTATTACCAGGATCAGGGGCGCGATTGGGAACGTTACGCCATGGTCAAGGCCCGCGTTGTGGCTGGCGACCAGCGTGCCGGTGAGGTGCTGATGGCGAGCCTCAAGCCCTTTGTTTACCGCAAATACATTGATTTCAGTGCGTTCGAGTCGCTTCGTAGCATGAAAGAAATGATTAGCCGGGAAGTTCGCCGGAAGGGGCTGGAGAACAACATCAAGCTCGGCAGTGGCGGCATTCGGGAAATAGAGTTTGTGGTGCAGGCGTTCCAGTTAATCCGTGGCGGGCGTGATCGGGAGCTGCAACAGCGTGAGTTGCTCCAGATCTTGAAGGAGCTCGAGGAACTGGAGTTGCTTCCGTCCCGGGTGGTCAGCGAGCTGCGAGACGCTTATGTGTTTCTGCGCAATCTCGAACATGCCCTTCAGGGTATGGAAGACAAGCAGACCCAGATTCTGCCTGAGGATGCGCTCTCCTGCGCTCGGGTTGCTCGGATTATGGGCTTCGATAGCTGGGAAGACTGCCTGTCTGCGCTGGATGAACACCGAAGCCGGGTGGCTCGTCATTTTGCGGATATTATTGCTACGGAAGATCAGGATGAAGCTGATGAGAGCAGCGTAGACGACGGCTGCTACGAGTTGTGGTTATCGGAAATGGACGAAGCCGCTGCCGTGGGGTGGCTGGAGCAAAGCGGGTTTGAGGACCCGGAGGGCAGCTACAAGCGACTGGCCAGCCTGCGTGATAGCCGAACCGTGCAGACCCTGCAGACTCAGGGGCGCAAAAGGCTGAACCAGTTTGTGCCGCTCCTGATTAACGCCCTGATGGATGTGGAGAATCCTTCGGAAACGCTGGACCGTGTGCTGCAACTGGTTGAAGCCATTCTGCGCAGAACCGCCTATATGGTTCTGTTGATGGAAAATCCCGGAGCCATGACGCAGTTGGTGCGGCTGTGTAGTGAAAGCCCCTGGATTGCTCGCCTGCTGGCGGATACGCCCTTGCTCCTGGACGAACTTTTGAATGCGGAGAGCCTATACAGTCCGCCGGCCAAGGAAGAGTTGCAGGATGATTTGCGTCAGCAAATGCTGCGGATTCCGTATGAAGATCTGGAAGAGCAGATGGAGGCTCTGCGTTACTTCAAGAAGGCCCATGTGTTGAGGGTGGCGGCCTCAGAGTTAAAGGGCACGCTGCCGCTGATGAAAGTGAGTGATTACCTGACCTGGATTGCCGAGGTGGTGCTGGATCATGTGGTGGATGTGGCGTTCTCGAATCTGGTCAGCCGGCACGGTTACCCGCGGTGCGCCGATGGCTCCGCCTGTGATACCGATTTCGCCATCATCGGTTACGGCAAGCTCGGCGGTATCGAGCTGGGCTACACCTCAGATCTGGATCTGGTGTTTGTGCACCAGGCTGATCCTCAACTGGCCACCGATGGCGACAAGCCTATTGATAACGCCGTGTTCTATACCCGGCTCGGCCAGCGAATCGTGCACATTCTCAGTACCCAGACACCCTCCGGGCAGCTCTACGAAGTGGATATGCGATTGCGCCCCTCGGGTAACTCCGGCTTGCTGGTGAGTACCTTGCAGGCGTTCGAGAAATACCAGCAGGAGGATGCCTGGACCTGGGAGCATCAGGCGCTGGCCCGCGCCAGGGGAGTGGCAGGCTGCGACGATACGCTCAAAGCGTTCGAGGATATTCGCCACCAGATACTGTGCCGACAACGGGACAAGGCGTCGCTTCGGCAGGAGGTGGTCGATATGCGTGAGAAAATGCGCAGCAACCTCGGGACACCCGCAGCCCGGCAGAATGACGTTTTCCACATCAAGCATGACAACGGTGGCATCGTAGATGTCGAGTTCATGGTGCAGTACCTGATGCTGGCTTGGTGTCCGGAACACCCGGAGCTGACCCAGTGGAGTGATAACATCCGCCAACTGGAAGAATTAGGCCGCGCAGGCGTTTTGCCAGTTGACGACACTGAGCGGCTACGGGAGGTGTTCATCACACTGCGCTCCACCATCCACCGCAGAGCTTTGCAGAACCTTAACAGCCAGGTCGAGGGCGGAGCCTTCACGGAAGAGCGTGACTACATCCAAAGTATGTGGAAAAAAGTCATGGTTGAGTAGCAAGCTAAATTTATTTCGGGCAGCGTTTGCTGCTAGAATGCCAGTTCCCCGAAAACCGCTTACTCAGGAGCAGAACAGAATGTCGATGGCTGATCGCGATGGCCTTATCTGGCTGGATGGTGAAATGGTTCCCTGGCGGGAAGCCAAAACCCACGTCCTCACCCACACCCTGCACTATGGCCTGGGTTGCTTTGAAGGTGTGCGTGCCTACAACACCGCGAATGGCCCGGCGATTTTCCGCCTTAAAGAACATACCGATCGGCTGTTCCGCTCAGCGCACATCCTGAACATGAAGATGCCGTTCTCCAAGGACGAGATCAACGAGGCCCAGCGAGCAGCGGTGCGGGAAAACAATCTCGATGAGGCTTATCTGCGCCCGATGGCATTTCTGGGCTCTGAGGGCATGGGTCTGCGTGCCGACAATCTGAAGGTGCATGTGATGGTTGCGGCCTGGAGTTGGCCGTCTTACATGTCTCCGGAAGCGAAGGAGCTGGGCATCAAGGTGCGCACCTCGTCCTACACTCGCCACCATGTAAACATCACCATGTGCAAGGCGAAGGCCAACGGTAATTACATCAATTCCATGCTGGCCCTGAATGAAGCCATCTCCGGTGGTGCCGAGGAAGCGCTGCTGCTGGATAACGAGGGCTACGTGGCGGAAGGTTCCGGTGAGAACATCTTTATCGTGCGTGATGGTGTATTGCACACCCCCGAGCTGACTTCCTGCCTGGAAGGTATCACCCGTGCCACTATCATTGACTTCGCCAAAGACCTGGGCCTGGTGGTGAAAGAACGCCGCATCACCCGCGACGAAGTGTACATTGCCGAAGAAGCCTTCTTCACCGGTACCGCCGCAGAAGTACTGCCCATCCGCGAACTGGACGGCCGCCAGATTGGCGAAGGCAAGCGTGGGCCGATTACCGAAAAGTTGCAGAGTATGTATTTTGATGCGGTGAAGGGGAAGCTGGCTGCGCATCAGGAGTGGCTGACGGCAGTTCGCTAACCGGGTAATCGTGCTCGATCAGTGTAGAAGCCGCCCCAAGTTTTCCGTGGGGCGGCTTTTTTATTAAAGTTGTTGGTGAATGGCCTTGTGAGAGGTTCAGTGGTGGGCTCAGATACGGAAGTGCACATAAAACGCGATGGCATCAACGCACTGGTGGTGCCTGAGTGGGCAGAGCAGTTCGACCCTGATTGGTTTGACCCTGATTATTGGGGTGAGCGCGCGGTGCCGGTTTCTTCGGGGGGGCGTGGGAGCGCCTGGTTTATTGAGCGCAGCCCGGAACATTGGGTGCTTCGCCATTACCGTCGGGGAGGATTGGTCGGAAAGCTGATACGTGATCGGTACCTATACGCAGGCGAGGTGCGCGTGCGCGCGTTCGTTGAATTCCGACTGTTAGTCCAGCTCCGTGTTTTGGGGCTTCCTGTTCCTAAGCCCGTGGCTGTTGTGTACCAGCGCAAGGGGGTACTTTACTCCTCGGCCATTATCATCGAACGCTTGCAAGGTGTTCGCCCATTAGGGGATGTTGCTCTGTCCCTGGACGCAACCCGTTGGCGCGAAATCGGGCAAGTGATTCGTCAATTCCATGATGCGGGTTTGTATCACGCGGATTTGAACTGTTTCAACATCCTGGTCGGAGAGACTTCAACCCACCTGATAGACTTTGATAAAGGTGAGCTGCGCTCCCGAACCCCTTATCGGACTTCCTGGAAAGGTAATACGCTAGATCGGTTGAAGCGTTCCCTGAATAAGGCTTATGGCGAAGAGCTGGAGCGTGAATGGCAGTTTTTCCTTGAGGGGTACAACGCCTCCACTAACGTTTGATGAGAGAGCTCAATAGATCCGCCATAGCCTGTTTTTGGTTTACCATTGAATACTGTTGGGCAAGACTTGCCGCCGCCTGACTAGCTCGCTTTCCTGCGTCAGGGTCTGTCAGCATGTTCTGCGCGGCTTTACCCCACTCCTCCAGGTTGTAGCCACTGATTACCTCTGGCACTGAGTGATCCTGCATCAACTCAGCGACGCCGACGTTGTCACTTGCGATTGTAGGCACTCCACAGGCCAGCCCCTCCAGAACTACACGGCCATATTCTTCCAGTAAGGCGGGGAATATGTGCAAATCCAAGGCATGAAACAGTTCGTGGACGTTTGGTACCGGGTCGATAAATCGAATCCGGGACTGCAGGCCGTTTACTGATATCTGGTCGGCAAAACGAGTACTGTTGGATTTCCCCACGACAAGGAATTCAATCGGAAAGGATGTGTTTGCTGCAAGAAATCCGGCGACCTCCAGAAAGAAACGAACGTTTCGTTTGGTAAAGTCTCCGGAGGTGATCAGTCCAACAACCTTGGATGTTTCAGGGAGCTGCAGTTCTCGGCGAGCTTTACACCGGAGTGCTTCTTTGTCAGACACGTTGAACAGACTGGTGTCAACGCCCTGATAGAAAACTCGTAGTTTGTCGTTGGGCACTGAATATCGCTGCTGGAAATCATCGGCCATAAGCTTGGAGTTGGTGATGAGCGCCCGATAATCTCCTGCCGAGATGACGGAGTCATGGAATGCTGCAACATCAAGTTCAGGTGTGCCGCATGTTTCTTCATGCAATCTGACACAGTTGTGCATCACCAGGATGTCATTGCTGTGGCTGTCACCATGACTGAAAAAGAGGTCGTAGGGGTTTGCTCTCAGCCAGTGTTGTACACGCTTATCAAACCAGGTTCGGCGATAGGCGCCTTTGATGGGCCACCGCATGATGCGAACAAAATCCGCTCCACACTCATCCAGGATTTCCCGGTTATAGCGTTCTGCAATAATCGTAATGTCATAGCCCATAGCCTTGAGGTACTTGCAATGTTCAATCACGCACCTAACCGCACCGGTGTGTCTTTGGATTTGTCTGATAGCGATGATGGCTCTCAATGTGGACGCTCCCTATAGGTGTTACAGATGAACCAGGCTGCGACAGCATAATACAACCCAAAGTTCTGAAGAATTCTCCTCTGATCAAACAGAGTGATGGTAAGTCCAAAGAAGATGAACGATAGAAAAATCACAGCCAGCGTAACACGCAGAATATGGTGGTTCAGATGGCTGCCAGGGCGAGGTGTGGCCAAGTAGAACAAGGGAAGGGTCAGAATCAAAAGTAGAAGAAACAGACCTATCAGGCCGTGAGAGGCAAGCTGATACAGGTATTGATTGTGTGGCTCGGAAGAGAAATCTGACATGAGTGGTTTTAGTTGCCCTTCGGAAATCCGGGTCAGGATTTCCGTTCGGTATCCCGAGAAACCTGAGCCAATAAAAGGGGCCTCGGTGACAACGTTCATCGCGGCATCCCACATGAGTAGGCGCATTCCCATGGAGGTATACATCTGACCTTCTGAGAACTTATCAATCTCATTCAGGGTTAACTCGTATCGTTCGGATATTGGGTCAACAAATTTGACTGAGACGATGGCAACCGAAGCGACGAGAGCGAGTGTAATGACAAAGTAACGGATTTGGTTTCGGGTAACACTGAACCAGAATCCAATGGCGAGAAGTGCCAGAAACAAAGCAACCAGGCCGCCCCGGGATCCGGACTCCATAAAGGCTATCAGTGCGCCAACACTTCCCATCGCGGCTATCACATACCAGTGACGCTTGCTCTGGGTGAGTAATCCTCCAACGCAGAGTATCAAGGTAATAAGGGCGATATTGCCAAAATGGATGGCATGAACCAGTCCGTCTAACCTGCCCTCGCCGTCGTGCACAATCCAATACGCCAGAAACACCAGACCGCTCAGCGAAAAACTCAGTAACAGATCCTTTGCCCGGAACCGCGCGTGAAACAGGAGTGCGATGACAGGAATGCTGATCAAGAGCAGGGCGTGTCGCTCCACACGGGATTTTGCGAAATCGCTGGGATCAACGAGCCAGTAAATAATGATTGACCACATAAAGAAGAGAAAAGGTGCGGCAACGAATAGCAGGGCCTTTGGTTCAAAGCAAAGTCTCCTGCGAACGTTGGCGCTGATCGCAAATGAGACGATTCCGGCGAGCCCCAAAAGATACCAAAGGGCACTGCCGTATCCATCAACGATGACGCTGAGTGCAGGGAAGGTGCCAATGACGATAAGCAGTAAATACTTGAGGGCGGATGCCAGGCCATGTTGTGCTGGGGTCATTTGATGCCGCCTGACTCACTGCTGCGTCTGTTTTTGTAGAGCTTGACGATGGTCTCCAGCTTGACAGGATGCACATGGACCAAGCGTTTCAGAAACAGGTTTGCCTTCACTGAAGCCGGTGCTTTAGGGAAATCCGGGTCGCAGTAACGGCGATAAATCTCTTGCCACTCCCAGTGTTGCCACTGGGCGCATTGCCCTTTGGTACGTGAGATTCGGGCGGTTCCGAGAAACTTCTGGCAAAGCCCCAAGCCGAGGTCGGCAGGGGAGGCTATTACCAGGTTGTTGGCGAAACAAAGGTCAGACTGCTCCAGCCGGCTGGCTGATCGATCAAGTAACTCGTTGACATGTATTGAAGTGTCAAATTTCTGCAGGGCCTTTATCCAGAACATCTGAGTGCAATCGGGCGGATAACTTTTGTACAGGGCACCTTCATTATCGTGAATAGGGTCTTGGGCATCCTCAAAAAGATCGAGATCCCAAAGGGTTCTCAGGTCTTCGGTTAAGCCAAAATAGAAAAAGTCAGAGAGATGGAAGGGTACCCGGAATCCTTTAGCGTACTGTCTGGTGAATACGTTTGAGACGACAACTCTCTCTTTCAGAAAGCAATGCGTTGAGGTTCTTTTGGGGTATTCACGTTGCAGAGCTACGAAGTTGTTTCCCGTCAGATAGTTGTCACTACGTAATTTGACCGCGTATTTCGTGGTGACCTCTCTCAAGCCCTCACGTGTTGATACTATCTGCCTGTTATTGTTGAAGCGATGTGGCGCGCCGTCCCTTCCAAAAAACCTGACATTAGACCCGGGATCTTCAGATATGACGAGCCGATCGTAATCGAGCCCAGCGAGTTCCTGGCCGGGCCATGTTGAGAGAATCAGCGTGCTACCAGGAAGGTGCTGCCGAACTGACTCCAGGCATTTCTGGGTAATGCCTGGTTCTTGTTCACGGTCCTGAAAGCTCTGCACAGGGCCTTGGACAACCACGCTAATGTCAGAAAAGTCGCTCATTCGAATGCTCGTATCAGGTTTTATATGCCAATATCAAAGCCAATAGACTCTTCAAGCATTTCTTTTAGGTCGTCGCTATTACGTTTGATATTTATCGCGTCGCAGCTCTTGAAAGGGTTTGTTCGGGCGTAATCGTTGATTACGATTCTTCGGCCATGCACCAGGCCAAAAATAATATCGTCGTAAGGAATATTTAGGCGCTCAAGTTGCTTGATGGTTGCTTCCCGAAAGCTTTCCTTCCGCGATGTAGTGATAATTATCTGGACCTTTCCAGATTTGTGAAGTTTGTTCAGGACCTGAATGTTCTTTGTTATGCCATCGGTTTCACCCCAATACGGTGAGTTGTATTGAGCCGAATTCTCTACCAAGGTTCCATCAAGGTCTACGAAGAGCGTAGAGTATTGAGCCTTATATTGATTCCATTCGCGAATCGTTCCCCAGTCACAATAATCTTCACTATGCAGGGCGTTGAACGTATGGCCGTCCAGGAGCATCTGATAGATAATATTAGATATGTAAAGGTCGGGCGAGTCGCTGCTCAGCTTTTCATAAGTGTCCATAAAGGTTTGGGCTGACTCAAAAACGTAGCCTCCCACACAGAATGTTGAGCTAACGATCTTTTTCTCAACAATATTTTGCACAAAGCCATACTCATCAATGTCTATATAGCTTTTGTTTCGTGCATTAACGGTTTCTAGCTCGTGGAGGTCCAGACAGCAGACGTGGTTTCCCTCCTTAACGGGAGCAGAAAACTGGTTGTCAGAGTCTTTAATGAATATTGGACCGTTGATGCCCGCAGCCTTGAGTCCTTGATAAACCGTCTCGGGCTGGTTCCGTGTGCGTTCTTCCAGCATGATAAAACGAAGTTTGTCTCTGTGGCCAATTTCATCAAACTGAGTCTCAATCGCGACTCTTACGGAATGTTTGTCTTCATGCTCCTGTAAGCAGATCAAGTTGATACTTTCAAATTTATCCAGATCCAGTTTTTTGATTGCTTCAACAATCATCATGTGGCCCCTTGGGTGAGTAAGGAGCCATTTGGGTTTCATGTCTGGGAACCGTGATGAGCTTCCAGCAACTGGTAGAATTAGATGCATTTAGTCCTCCAGAGTCTTCAGGGATGTTTGAATGAAATTTAAAGTGGTTGTGTCGTTGGCGTATGGCAAAATTCTTAGAACGTTGACAGATTGGAGTATGTTGTACTCTTTCCCGGAGATTCCGAGAGCTGATAGCTTACGTTTTGCGAATATATCCAACTGCCGAAGCCCTTGGCAGACTCGAAGATGAGAGATCGGTTTTTTGGACTTGGTGAGAGACCAGTGAAGGTGCGTATCCTGCCGGAGCTTGACTAGGTCCATGATTGGGGAGTCGATATAGCTGTCCAGGAAATCGAATAGGCCGATGCAATTACCATTGGCAGAAAAAACGATGTTGGACAGGGTAAAATCGCCGTGACACCAACCATTCGGAATATTAATTTCTTTTTTTGTTAATCGGTCTCGCAATTTATTCCCGAAGAGCTGGTCGATCTCTTGTTTTTGAGGCTCCCCTGAAATGTTGCGAGAGATTTCATCCAGCTTTAACAAAGCCGACGTATTAACTGTTTGGTAGTCGGTTCGCAGGTTGTGATCGATGAAGCCTTCGATTGCTTTGATACTTTGCATTAACGCAGGTACGGAACAAACGCCAAGGAAGTCGATGAAGTTCAGGTAGGGTAGAAATTCCATTCGTGCGGAATAGAGGCCGGGATTATCCGCTTCATCATAGAGTTCTGGGACTATTATGGCAGGGTTCGTAAGTGCGTGTCGGAAGTCGTTTTGTTTGCGAATTTGTGCCTGGAGACGCGGAATATACGACGGGAGTGCGCATTCTTTTTCAACCATGATTCGCTGGTCATGAGTAAGCAGCCTTACGGTGCATCCCGAATTGCCAGAAATCTCAATTGAAGGCTGATGTAGCATTCCCGCTCCTTAGCTTTCTATTTGGTCTTATGTAATCACACTAGACCGATGATCTATCGTGGATAATCTGGTCAACATGCGTTAGCAGAGATAGTGAGGCCTCGTTGTTCGGCAACGTCACAAAGAGGCTGCCGGTCAACACCCTTACCTTTGTGCCGATACCGGCTCGTTCCGCTGCTGCAACGTCACTTGGTTTATCCCCGACCATAATGCACTCCGCCGGGTCCAGCTCAAACTCCTCAATCCCCCTCAATATCATCCCCGGCTTCGGCTTCCTACAGTCACAGTCTCGTTCACCTGCAGGTTCGAAATCCGGATGATGCGGACAATGATAAACCTTGGAGATGGTCACGCCCTGTTCCTTGAAGCGTTCCACCATCCAATCTGTGAGTTCCTGGAATTGGGCTTCGGAGTACATACCTCGGGCAATGCCGGATTGATTGGTGACGACAATCAACAGGTAGCCCCTTTCCTGAAAATGCCGGCAGGCTTCAAAAATCCCGTCTACAAACTCGAAATCTTCTTTGCGATAAACATAGCCGTGATCCACGTTGATCACGCCATCGCGGTCCAGAAATACGGCTTTGTTGGTCATAGGTTCTGTTCCTGAATACAGCGGTCCAACATGTCGATAACCTGTTCTGTCGTGATGTTTTCCATCAACTCTGCGCCCTTGAGCCTCTGGCCCCAGCGGCTTTGTTCCGGCGTTTCCCCTCGCATCTGCTTCAGTGCGGAGGTATAGGCATCTACCACGTATTCCTGCCACAGGTAGGGGCCGGTGCGTTTCGGGTTGCTGTGGGCATAGAGGCCAATAACCGGCGTGCCGGCGGCAACGGCCATGTGTGCGGGGCCGGTGTCTGGTGCCAGTACAAGGCTTGCTTCGCCAATCAGGGCGAACAGCTGCTTCAGGCTCGACAGGCCAACCATGTTGCGTATGGGGTGTTTGGCGTGGGCCTGAATGTTGGCAGCCAATTCCTTCTCACGCTCTCCCGGGCCGCCACAAAGATAAACCGAAAAGCCCAGGCTGGCGGCGTGGTCGGCAACGGCCGCGTAGCGCTCAGGCAGCCAGTTCCGCTCGGCGTTCGAGGCGGCGGGGGTGATGATCAGGTGTTTGCGGGTACCGGGGTCGAGCTGGGTTTTGGCCCAGTCCCGGTCTTTCGCATTCACCGGAATGTTCCAGGCGGGGGCTTCAAGAGGAATGCCCAGCGATTTCTGGAACTGTCGAAAATTATCTAACACATGCACCTTGTCGGTCGGCTCAACCCGTTCGTTGATAAACAGGCTGTGCAGCTCTTTGCTTTTGGCTTTGTCGTAGCCGATTCGTCGCTTGGCGGAAATACACAAGCTGGCGAGATTCGCTCTCAGGGCGACTTGCATGAGTAGAAGGGCGTCAAATTGTTTGCCCTGGAGCTGGCGTCGAAGGTTGCGGTACGCGGCCATGCCCTGCTTCTTGTCAAACACGACAAAGTTGACGCCGTCCATGCCCGCCATCAGTGCGGCTTCAGCCTTGCCGATCACCCAAGTGATCTCAGCTTCCGGGTAATGCTGCCGGATAGCATGAACTACTGCAGCGGCGTTGCAGGTGTCACCAATGGCCGACAGGCGCAGCAGGCAGATGGAGCGTGGCGCAGACAAATCAGCCTCGAACTTTCTTGATCAGCCCGGTGGTGGAACGGCCTTCAACCGTGGGCAGAATGGCAACCTCACCGCCGTTTTCCTGAACAAAGTCCGCGCCGACGATGGTGTCGATTGAGTAGTCGCCGCCTTTGGCGAGCACCTGCGGGTTCACCCGTTTGATGAGTTGCTCCGGGGTGTCGTTCTCCTCAGTGTTGTCACCGAAGGGGATGACCCAGTCCACACAGGCCAGGGCGGATAGCACTTCCATCCGGTCTTCCAGCGAGTTCACCGGGCGCTCCTCGCCCTTCAGGCGACGCACGGAGGCATCGGAGTTCAGCCCGACAACCAGTCTGTCACCGAGCGCCCGGGCCTGGGCCAGGTAGCGCACATGGCCGGCGTGCAGGATGTCGAAGCAGCCGTTGGTAAAGACAATCCGTTCGCCCTGTTGTCGGGCGTAATCAATGTGCAGCAGGCTCTGCTCGACGCTGGGGTGGTAGCCGCTGGTCTTGGCCGACCACTGGTGGCTGGCGCGGGCAGCCAGTTCCTCCGGGGAAACGGTTGCGGCGCCTAGTTTGGCGACCACAATGCCAGCCGCAAGGTTGGACAGCCAGGCGGCGTCTTTCAGATCAAACCCGGCGCTCAGCAGGGTGCCCAGTGTAGCAATCACAGTGTCACCGGCGCCGGTGACATCGCTTACTTCCAGGACTTCCGCCGGGAAATGGTGGTGCTCCGTCGGGGTGATCAGACTCATGCCTTGCTCGCTGCGGGTCAGCAGCATGGTATCGATGCCCGCGTCGGCCAGCATGGCGCGGGCCGAACTCAGCATGGCGTCATCTGAGGAGGCATCTCCGCCGGCGGCCTTGAATTCACTCAGATTCGGGGTAATGACGGTTGCGCCACGATACAGGGAGAAGTCTTTGCTTTTCGGGTCCACCAGAACTTGCTTGCCGGCCTTTCGCGCAGCCTTAATCAAGTCGCCAACACAGGCGAGGGTGCCTTTGGCGTAGTCGCTGATGATGACGGTATTGTATTGCTCAACCAGTTCGCCGTAACGCTGCTTAATGCTTTCGGCCTGGGCGACGGGGAAGGTGTCTTCCATGTCGAGCCGAACCATCTGTTGATGGCGGGAGATGATTCTCGTTTTGGAAATGGTGCGTGCGTCGTCCAGTTCCAGGAGCTCGGAATGGACCTTTTCTTTGACCAGAAGATCTTTCAGCAAACGACCGTCTGTGTCGTTGCCGATGATGCCTAGAATGGCGGCCTGGCCGTCAAGGTGGGCAATGTTTCTGGCAACGTTGGCGGCACCGCCGGCCCGGTCTTCTGTGTGTGCGACGCGTACCACCGGCACCGGTGCTTCCGGTGAAATGCGGTTGGTGTCGCCAATGAAATAGCGGTCGAGCATGACATCGCCAATCACCAGCACAGAGGCGTTCTGAAGCTGGTCCAGCCGGGCCAGATCAAGCATCAGTCAAGGCCTCCGGACAGCACCACCTCATCCATCGCTTCACACAGCCAGTGGCCGATGAACATATGGGCCTCCTGGATGCGGGCGGTTTCGTCACTGTTGATGATGATGGACAGCCTGGCGATGTCTTTTACCTTGCCGCCATCCCGGCCGGTCAGAGCAACGGTTGCGGCGCCCATGTCGTTGGCAGCTTTCAGGGCCCGGTTGATGTTCTCACTCTGGCCGGAGGTGGTCAGGCCGATCACCAGGTCTTCAGGCTTTCCCAGGCCCAGAACTTGTCGCTCAAATACGGTCTCGAATTCGTAGTCGTTCGGGTGTGCTGTCAGAATGGACGTGTCTGTGGTCAGGGCGATGGAGGCCAGGGGGCCGCGCTCTTTTTTATAGCGGACCATGAACTCGGCCGCCAAATGCTGCGAATCTGCAGCACTGCCGCCGTTGCCCAAGAAAATGATCTTGCCGCCCCGTTTCAGGCTTTGGCGCGTCAGCTCCAACAGTTGCTCGACGGCTTCCTGGTGTTCTTCCATCACTGCAAAGGTTTTGCGGTGCCGTTCCAGGGTGGCGAGGTAACTGCTTGGCTGGGACATGTGAGCCTCCGGTATGAACAATCCCAAAGTCGACCCGGTGCGGCAGCACCAGTTCCAAACGCGAAGTGTACCATGGCCGCAACAGGCGTCCCATATGCTTTTTCACAGACTAACCGCCCGTTAATCCAGTGTTCATCATGGTTCTGGCCGATGGAGACTCGGGCTCTGGTTGTTTTAGGCAGGTACAAAAGAGGTTAGTATTACGGCTGAACACAGCGGCCATCTTCTGGCCTGTCCGCACAGAAATTTCAGGAGCCTTACCATGATTGTCGTCACTGGCGGTGCCGGTTTCATTGGAGCCAACATTATTCACGCCCTTAACTCGCGTGGCGAAACCGATATTCTGGTGGTGGACGATCTGACCGACGGTACCCGTTTCCGGAACCTGGCGGAGCTGGATGTCACGGATTACATGGACAAAGGTGAGTTCCTGGAGCGGGTCAAAGCGAATGACCTGCCGGTGGGTATAAGGGCCATCTTCCACGAGGGGGCCTGTTCAGACACCACCGAGTGGGATGGCAAGTTCATGATGGAGAACAACTACACCTACTCCAAGGTGTTGTTGCACTGGTGCCTTGATCGCAAGGTGCCGTTCCTCTATGCGTCCAGTGCCGCCGTCTACGGAGCCAGTGATGAATTTCGGGAAGAGCGCGAGTGCGAGCGACCGCTTAATGTTTACGGTTATTCCAAGTGGCAGTTTGACCAGTACGTGCGCAAGATTCTGCCCTCCGCCCGCAGCCAGGTTGTTGGTTTCCGCTACTTCAACGTGTACGGCCCGAGGGAGCAGCACAAGGGCAAGATGGCGTCCGTGGCCTATCACCTGCACGAACAGATCAAAGCTGGCCAGAATCCCAAGCTGTTCCAAGGTTGGGATGGCTATTCTGACGGTGGGCAACAGCGTGACTTTGTATATGTAGACGACGTGTGCAAGGTGAACCTGTGGTTCTATGATAATCCGGACCAGTCCGGCATTTTCAACCTGGGCACCGGCCGTGCCCAGTCGTTCCTGGAGGTGGCGGAGGCAGTCATTCAGTACCACGGTAAGGGCAAGGTGGAGTTCATCCCTTTCCCGGATGAGCTGAAAGGCCGTTATCAGAGCTTTACCCAGGCGGATGTCAGTGCGTTGCGTGATGCGGGCTATACCGATTCGTTCACCGACGTTGCCAATGGTGTAGCGGCCTACCTGGCTTGGCTGGATCGATGAAATATCTGGTGGTTGGCCCGTCTTGGGTGGGTGACATGGTTATGGCTCAGGCGCTGTTCATGTCCCTCAAACAACAGGACCCGCAAGCAAAAATCGACGTGCTGGCTCCCGGGTGGTCGCTCCCGATCATCGCTCGGATGCCAGAGGTAAACAAAGGTATCGCGGCACCCTGGAAAAGTGGTGAGCTGGCCCTGAAGGCCCAGTGGCGATTGGCCCGAACGCTGAAAGGATACGATAAAGCGATTGTCCTGCCGCGTTCGTTTAAGTCCGCTTTGATTCCTTTCTTTGCAGGCATTCCCAAGCGGGTTGGTTTCAGTGGGGAGGGGCGCTCGATTCTGCTTACCGATGCCCGGCGCAGACACCCAACCCGAGACGGCTCTACCATTACCGACAAAACCGTGTGGCGTTACATGGGGCTTGGGGCCAGCAAGGCGGATTACGAGAACTATCAGTTTGATGTGCCACAACCGTCACTGACGATTGACAAAGCGAACCTGAACGACGTGATGGGTAAACTGGGCCTGAACCCGGAACGCCCCGCCATTGCCATCTGCCCCGGTGCGGAGTTCGGCCCAGCAAAGCAGTGGCCTCTTGAAAACCACCGGGCGCTCGCTGAAAAACTGGTGCAGCAGGGCTTTCAGGTCTGGGTTATGGGTGGCCCGAAAGATGTGGAGCCGGGTGAGCAGATTGCCAATGGTCAGGAGGGCGTGTTCAATCTTTGTGGCAAAACCCGCCTGGAAGATACCGTGGACCTGTTCAGTCATTGCCGCAAAGTGGTCAGTCACGATTCCGGTTTGATGCATGTGGCTGCGGCCTCGGGTGCTGAAGTGGTTGCCATCTACGGTTCCACCAGCCCCGATTTCACTCCGCCGCTGACGGATAAGGCGACGATTGTCCGGCATCCGGTGGAGTGCAGCCCCTGCTTTGAGCGCACCTGCCGTTTCGGCCATTACAACTGTCTGACGGGCATTTCGGTGCAGCGGGTTATGGAGGCCTGTCAGTGAAACTCAGCGCGGTACTTATCACAAAAAACGCAGGAACAGAGTTTGCCAAGTGCCTGGAAAGCCTGGCGTTTGCCGATGAGATTGTGATTCTGGATTCCGGTTCGACAGACGATACGTTGTCTGTCGCCGAGAGATTCGGCGCGCGCATTTTCCAATCGGACGACTGGCCAGGCTTTGGTCCGCAGCGTCAGAGGGCCCAAAGCCACGCGCAGGGCGAGTGGTTGTTCTGGATCGATACCGACGAAGTGGTCACCCCGGAACTGGCCTCCTCCATTCAGCGCGCCATCGAACAGGCTCCGGCGAAGAAGGTGTTTCAGGTAAAGCGGTTGTCGTGGTTTTTTGGTCGTTTCATCCGGCACTCTGGCTGGTATCCCGACAAAGTGGTCCGGTTGTACCGCCGTGAAGAATACGGGTATGACAATGCTCTGGTGCATGAAAAGGTGCACTGTCCCGATGCCAGCGTAGAAACGCTTGACGGGGATTTGTTGCACTATACCGCGACCAATTTCCCGGATTACATGGCGAAATCCGTCCGCTATGCGGAGGATTGGGCCGAGGGGCGGGCCCGCCGTGGCAAGAAAGCCTCACTGTTTTCCGCCTGCACCCACAGTTTAGGCGCATTTGTCCGGAAGTATCTGCTTCAAAGGGGTTTTCTGGACGGCCGGCATGGGTTTTTGCTGGCCGTCACCACCGCCATTTATGCCTTCAACAAATACGCAGCACTCTGGATTAAAACTCGCCGTTGACGGTTTCCCTCAGCACCTTCAAAAGGGCTTCAGACGAATGCTGTACGTGAAAGTGCGAGGCGATTCTATCTCGAGCGCTTTGGCCCATATTTGCGCATAGTTCTGGGGATTCATGCAGCCGCTGAATGCCTGCAGCAATTTCTTCAGCGCTACCGGGCGTTACGCGTATGCCGGAAACGCCATCTTCAATGAGCTCCGCACTTCCTCCGGTATCGCTGACGATTGGTGCAACGCCATAGGCCATAGCTTCAATCACCGTTTTTGGAAGCCCCTCGCGTTTGGTCGAAGCCAGCACGGATACCTGGCAGGACGCAATGATGGCTGGCGCGTCTTTTCTGAATCCAGTCAGGTGAATTCTGTCGGCCATCGGGCTGGCCTGGATTAGAGCCTGAACCTCTGGATTGTCCATTCCCCGGCCCACGAGCAATAGGTGGATGTTGCTGTCCGCGGGTAAAAGGTGTGTGGCTTTCAGCAGAATTGGCAGTCCTTTTCTGGGGCGGATATTTGCCACCGCCCCAACCACAAAGGCGCCATCCGGTACGCCGAATTGTTTGAGGTCTACCGGAGTATCCTGGTACCAGTCGAGATCGTGGCCTTTATAGACCGTACAAACTTTGTCTTTGTTGCCCCAGACGTGCTTTTGTAGGTCATCGCGGGTTGCTTTGGAAACGCAGATAATTCGATCCACCCGTGGGCTTAAGTGGGTCAGGTAGCCACTTGGGTCCCAGCGGCTGATATTGCCGGTTTGGCCTCGATAGGTCATAACTTTGACTGGCAGGCCGATTGCCGCAAGGTTGGTGTTAGCGATGGCTTTGTTGTTAAAGCAGTACACGGCGTCAAACTTGCCTTCGATCAGGAGGTGACGAATTCGACGAATGGCTTCAGGCTCTATTTTCTTTCGGGGATGGAAACCGTGTACCTTGATGCCGTTTTCTTCAAATCGGGAGCGGTACTCCGCATCCGGTTGTGTCATCAGCTCAACTTCGACACCCAATTTTGCCAGCCCGATCAGCATTTCGGCTTCTGGCCGAACAGAGTTCCAGGTATCTACATAGGAGCTGATTACAAGTAGCTTCACAGTGTTATGTCCTTTTCATGGTCGATCTCTTACACTGCCGCCATTAAAACATCGACGGGGCCGAGTTGGTATGCACATTTGCCACGTAAATCTGGCCGGAGGTTTTTCCGGTGGTGAGCGACAGACCGTAAACCTGATTCGGGAGCTGGCGAAGCGTGGCATTCAGCAATCGCTGGTGGCCCGGCCGGGGAGTCGTCTATGGGCTGAGCTGGAAAGCATCCAATCGCTCGGTAGGCGAGAGACTGGACATTTTCTGCTGGGCCACGGCAAGGGGGATTGGGACCTCGTTCATTGCCACGACGGTAAATCAGTCTACTGGGCCTGGATCGAGTCCCGCCTGCGTAGAACGCCTTACGTCGTCACACGGCGAGTCGATAATCCCATCGGAACCGGGCGCCTGACGTCTGCGGCCTATGGCGGAGCCGCGACCGTCGTCTGCCTGAGTTCGGCCATTGAATCAGTTGTACAACAGCGACTGGGCCGCGTGGACACTGTCATCATTCCCTCGAGTTTCTCAGGCTTTCCCGCCGCACCAGACGCCGTCGAAGCTATCCGGCAGCAGTATCCCGCCAAACGCCTGGTTGGCCAAGTGGGGCGCCTCCTGAAGCACAAGGGTTATCACATCACGATTGAGGCAGCGCGTTTGCTGGGCAGCCTCAGGCCAGACGTGCAGTTCATTTTCCTGGGAGAAGGGCCAGATGAACAGTGGCTCAAGTCCCAGGCACAGGGTTTGCCCAACGTCAGTTTTCTGGGGCATAAAGATAACGTCGGGGATTGGTTGGCAGCTCTGGATGTCTTCGTGTTCCCCTCACTCTCCGAGGGGCTTGGCTCAACGATTCTTGAGGCCATGCAACATCGTGTGCCGGTGGTTGGGGCCAAAGCCGGAGGCATTCCTGATCTGATCTCCGATAAAGCGAATGGTCTTCTGGTATCTCCGGGTGACCCGGAGGCTTTGGCTTCGGCGATTCAGTTTATCCTCGATAGCCCTGAGCAGGCCGCCGCTTTCGCAGACGCTGCCCAGGCTGGATTAACAGCGTTCAGCCCTGCGTCGGTAGCGGAGCGTTACCTGGGACTCTACTCCGCAACCTTGCAATCCTAAGGTAGTTCCTGGCAGCCGGGCGGTTAGTCGCAAATCTGCCCGGGCTTATAAGGATTCGGGTTCCCCGGCGGCCGGTGCCGCATACGTTTGTACTCCCACTGGTACTGTTCAGGGGCCATTCGTACCACCTTTTCCACGGATTGATTCAATGCGGTGGCGCCGGCCACTGCATCATCGGCACCAATGCCAGGCTCCGCCGGAGTGACCAGAATCTTGAAGCCTTCGCCGTTGGGCAGGCGCTCGGCGTAGGTCACCAGAACATTGGCCCCGGTTTTCTGTACCAACTTGCCGACCAGGGTCATGGTCATCACGTCCATGCCAAAAAAGGGCGCGTAGGCGTTGGTTTTGCCCCGGGGAGACTGGTCGGGAAGAATGCCGGCTACGCCACCTTCCTTCAAAATGCCCATCAGGCGCATCAGGCCTTTACGGTCGCCGCGTACCAGTTCGGAGCCCAGGCGCCCCCTCACCCGAATCATGTAATCTTCGAATTCCTTGATGTGCGGAGGGCTATATAGCGCGGCCATCTTATAGCGGGAAGAGAAAAACAGGCCGGCCAGCTCCCAGTTGCCAAGGTGGGGCGCGAGCAAGATCAATCCTTTGCCGGTCGCCAGGGCCTCATCAACCAGCTCCAGGCCTTCCGTTTCCTTGATCAACCCAAGGCACTTATCTACGGGCCACTCCCACATCAGCGGAATTTCCAGGGCCGTCATGCCGGTGTGGGCCAGGGAGTCTCTGGAAAGGTCCCTGCGCTGCTCTTCGGTGAGTTCCGGCAGGCAGATGTCCAGATTGATGTCGGTGATCTTCTTTGGCCTGCCGCCCAGTTTCCAGGCCAGGAGCCCCAGCCATTTGCCGATGAACTGTGCGGCTCCCAGGGGTAAATAGCTAACCATCCGCAACAGGCCGGCAATCAGGTAATACTTGAATTTGCTCATGATCTGCCGTACCGGTCCTCGAATCGTACAATATCGTCTTCGCCCAGATAGGATCCGGACTGCACTTCAATCAGTTCCAGATCAATAACGCCGGGGTTTTCAAGGCAATGGATCTGGCCGACCGGTATGTAAGTGGACTGGTTCTCGGTCACCAGGTACGACTCCTCGCCATTGGTTACCTTTGCGGTGCCGCTGACGACAATCCAGTGTTCTGCCCGGTGGTGGTGCATCTGGACAGACAGCTTGGCGCCGGGCTTCACGGTGATGCGTTTCACCTGGTAGCGGTGGCCATTATCGATGGAATCATATACACCCCAGGGCCGGTAGACTTCCCGGTGATTCATGTGCTCGTGTCGACCATCATTCTTGATGCGTTCAACCACCTTTTTGACATCCTGGACCTGATCTTTATGGGCGACCAGCAAGGCGTCTTTGGTTTCAATGATCACCAGATCTTTCACGCCAACCGTGGCCACAAGGCGGCTGTCTGCCCGGACCAGAGTGCTCTCTGTGTTATGGGCAATGACATCACCGCTGAATGCGTTTCCGCAGCTGTCTTTCTCGGAAACTTCCCACAAGGCGGACCAGGAGCCGATATCGCTCCAGCCGGCATCGAGCGCTACCACGGCGGCGTTATCGGTCTTTTCCATCACGGCGTAATCGATGGAATCTTCCGGGCACTCGGCGAATACGCTTTCATTCACGCGGGTGAAGTGCAGATCCTCGCTGGCGTCGTCCAGCGCTGCCTGGCAGATCGCAAGAATGTCCGGGCGGTGTTTCTGCAGTTCCTGAAGGTAGGTGCGGGCGCCGAACAGGAACATGCCACTGTTCCAGAGGTAATCACCGGATGCGAGGTATTCTTCCGCGGTAGTCTGGTCGGGCTTCTCTACAAACCGGCTAACGCTGAAGCTGTCGTCCGCCAATTTCGGGCCTTGCTGGATGTAGCCGTAACCGGTTTCCGCATGGCCGGGTACTATGCCGAAGGTCACCAGCTTGTCCTGCTGAGCCAGGGGTATGGCTTTCTGGATGCCGCTCTGGAACGCAGCGATATCTTTGATCAGGTGGTCTGCGGCCAGAACCAGCATCAGCGGGTTCTGGTTTTCATCGATGTTCTTGACCAGTTGCAGGGCTGCCAGAGCGATGGCCGGTGCCGTGTTGCGTCCACAAGGCTCCAGAATAATTCGGGCATCTTTGTAGCCCGCCTGGCGCATTTGCTCAGCCGCCAGAAAACGGTGGTCTTCATTGCAGATCAGGAGTGGATCGGCGGATTCCATACCATCCAGCCGCGCCACGGTCAGCTGCAGCATGGATAGATGTTGGTCCGTCAGTTTCAGGAACTGCTTGGGGTTCAGTTGCCTGGATAACGGCCAAAGGCGAGAGCCGGTGCCTCCGGCCATAATGACGGGGTGAATCATGTGCGCGCTCCAGGGTGTTGAATTGTTGCCAATTCGGCTAAGAATCACTGACACTATATGTTAACACGCAGATCTTAACGGTTTTATCTTAGGCGTTGGAAATCTTCCCAGGATAGACCTTCGCCGTTTTGTTCCCAGGCCAGTCGTTTTCTGAACCTGTCGATCTTTCTATCTATGTAATGTGAACTCCAGCCCGGTAGCGGCGCCAGCGCCTGGGGGATCGTTGGCGCCCCGAGACCATCCACCAGAAACAATTGAGTGCGGCCAATCCGATCCGTGACGACCAGGTTATGAGGGAGCAGGTTTCTGGTGAGTATTCGGGTTTGTTTCAGCCAGTCGAGAAATTCTCTGATGCCTGTTTCCAGTTCCGGTGTCAGGCCATGGTCTTGCATCAGTGTTTCGAGCGTTGGCGCAACATTGCCATCAGCACAACGAATCAGTTCGCTTTCATTGGCCTCGCCAAGGGAAGTTTGCACGCTTCCATAGAACCTTGGCAGATGCGACCAGACAAGATCTTCGCGACCTTTAGCGAGCAGTTCTCGTATGGCACGCTGATTGTGCGCGATGATCTCCTGGGTGTTATCGTTGAGCCGATTGGTTCCTAAAAGCTGCTTGAGGCGTGATTGCCTTTGGGTGCGGGCTGCAATATTTTCGGGGCGAACGATCTTCAGGCAGCGGGCTGAATCTAACGGGTGTTCGTAACACAGGCGATTGTAGCCCTGCGCGAACGGCAACTTGTCAGACAGGTCTAGCATGGTTTCATTAGTTGAGGCGAGAGAGTGAATCGGGCAATAGCATACGGGGATTGCAACACAGAAGGGCTTAAAGGTGAATGTTTCCCTTTATGGCCACAGATTGTTTGTGAGTCGGAAGCGCTTGAGCTGACCAATTGCGGACACACTATGAGCACGACTCGTGAACTGCTTGAGTACAATCGTGCTTTCCCCGCGTCACAGTACGCTGTTGCTTTTGTCCAGTATGGTCTGGTGGACTCCTGGCTAACGTTTCGCGGGGCACCCTATGTGCTTTATTACCCTGATTTCCCCTTGCGTAAACTGGCCAGAAAGCTGGTTAAGAAGCTCAAGAAACTGGCGCGTGTATGGCAGCTGCAAAAGCGTTTGGGGGCTGTTGAACAGGTACCGTTATCAGAATACGTGGATAACCTTCATCAGGTGATTGTATCGGCGCCCAAGACCCGTTTTATTCTTGTTGCAACGGCGCCCAACCTGGATGAGCCACGCAACCCAAGGATCAAAGTCTACAACGAAGCATTAGCGAGGATTGCGGAATCCCACGATAATGTGATGTACGTGGATGTTTATGAGGATATCTGGGCGCATCGCGACCTCACTCTCATGGAGGACGGTACTCACCTGACAGCCGCAGGGCATGAACGGATTGCGGCGAAGATTATTAGTGTATTGAAACAAGGTTAGCGATAGCTCTCTGATAGACATTCAGCGTTTGGCTAGCCATGCTGGAAAGCGATAGTTGATCAGCAGCAAATGCTTGTGCTTCTGCCTGCTCGGCGACCAATGTTGAAGTGTCTTGGCTTAGATAAGCAGCAAACCGCTTTGGGTCTTCACCACGAAAGATGTGTTTTTCAGGCAAGATTTCGTTGGCTATCGGTACGTCGGTTGAAATGACGGGCTTACCGAGCAAGAGCGCTTCTGCACACACATAAGAAAACCCTTCTCTTTCAGAGCTGATCACCACCCCATCTGCCGCAGCCATCAGTGCGGGAACGTCTGAGCGGAAGCCAAGCAACTTCACCGTCTCAGACTGATGGGTTGAGCTGATGAGATCCGCAAGTCGCTGCCGCTCAGGCCCGTCACCCGCTATGAGCAGGGTTCCCGGGCAATACTGAAAGGTTCTGATGAGAAAGTCGAAGCCTTTGACCGACACCAATCTGCCCACGGCCAGCCAAACCGGCCGTTCTGTTTCCTTGGGAAGCAGGGCTGGCGCCTGAGGAATAACCGATACGCCATTGTAGATGACCGTAACGCCCGGTTGGGCGATGTCCGTTGCAAGGGCCTGACTGACGGCGATCAGTTGGTGAAACGCAGCGGCTTTAGGGTAGCGCGACTTGAAGCCGTGAATGGTCGCTACTCGCATCAGGCTTCTCGTAAAAGGTGTCAGCCGCTGAAGAACGAAGGCCGCTTTCGTGCCCTGTGCATGAATAACATCGAAACCGTTGGCTCTGATTAGACGAAGGACGGTGAGCAGTAAAAAGGGAGAGTTGCGTGAGCCACCTGTATCCAATGCTCGCGTTTTTACCGCTGGTTCAAGGTCCGAGAGATGCTGTGATGCAGCCGCCAACGTCACCGTGTGCCCCAGTCGTGCCAGTTCGCTGGAGAGTTCACGGGCGTGTTTTTCCATGCCGCCGGTATCTGGATTGTCCGAGAGCATCAGCATCAGAATATTCACGGGGTGAGATCCTGCCGCGCTGCCATCAGTTTTTGATAGATGGCGAGCGTGGCCTCCGTCTGCGCCCGCAACAAAAACCGCTCTGGCAACTCAATCTCTGGCCGGGGCTTATCCAGCAGCCCCAACACCGCACTGGCGAATGCCCCGGTATCATCCGGAGTCACCAGTCCGTCCCGAAAGCATGCCTGCAGCGTTTCCGCCGCACCGCCCCGGTTGTAGGCAACCACTGGCGTGCCGGACGCCAATGCTTCGGTCACTGTGCGGCCAAACGGCTCAGGCTTGGTGGACATGTGGCAAACCACATCGGCGAACAGGTACAGGTTGGTCATGTCGTTGCGCTGGCCGAGGAATGTGACTTTATCGGTCAGGCCCAGCCGGCTGCGCTCTTTTTCAAGCTCCTGCAGGAATCGTTCTTTTCCCGGTTCGGCCCCGCCTACGATGATACCGTGACAATCCGGCCGCTGGCGGACAATGCGGGCCATGGCTTCAAGGTAGTCCAGTTGGCCTTTCCAGCGGGAGATGCGGCCGGGCATCATAATGATTTTCTTGCCGGCCAGTTGGGGGAAGCGGGACAGGAGAATGTCCAGCCACTGATCATTTATGGCGCGGTTGCGGAAGGCGTCGATGTCGACGCCGCGCTGGATCACCGTCAGCTTGTTTTCCGCTACCTCGAAATTCTTCAACACGTAATCCCGCACGCAATTGGAGACGGCAATGATCTGGTCCGCCCTGGTCATGATGGCGCTGTAGGGATTGACGGAATACATACCGTGAAAGGTTGAGACAACGGCGGGCTGTTGGTCGGCAGGCAGGGTCTTCAGGGCCAGGTGGATAATCCAGGCGGGCATGCGGGAGCGGACATGAACAATGTCAGGCCGCAGCTCCTGTAACAGCTTTCGCATGGGCAGGATCTGTCCGAAAGACGCGGGCGTTTTCCGGTGAATGGGCATGTGGATATGAGTCGAGCCCTGGCCGCGAACTTGTTCGGCCATTGGGCCTCCGTTGGAGACCACGAATGACTGGTGGCCGCGCTTGACCAGCTCGGCGGCGAATTCCACCGTGCCTCTTTCCACGCCACCGCTATAGAGCGCAGGAAGAGCCTGGAGAATCTTCATTGTCTGGCCTCCTTTCCTGATTTTTGAAAAGCAGCCAAATAGTTAGCCGCCACCCATCGGGCAGCCCGGTCGGCTTCCCAGAGTCGTTCATGCCTTTCTGCTTGTTCGGCCATCACGCTGGCATGGTCTGCCCAGTGGGCAATCAGCCCCCGCTTTGTCAGGCGTTTTACTCCGTTCGCAACGCGGCTGTTGGCACGCGCATTCAGGTTCAGCAGGCCGGTGGGCACGCCGGAAGTGGCGGCTTCGCACACCATGGAAATGCTGTCCGGCGTTACCCAGACGGCGCGGGAAGCAGCGAGCTGGTGGCTGAGCCAGTCGTCGTGGGTACGGGTGTGATGCACTACGGAGATTTTCGGGCTCTGCAATTCGGCCAGTCGCTCGCTGGTCATTTCCGGCGTGCGACGGGAATCGGTGATGGTCCAGCGCCACTGAGGGTAGCGGGCTATCAGGTCGCTTATCTGATTCAGAATGGCATCTTCGTCCCAATCGAAATGTTCCGAACGCCCACCCACCAGGATCAGGGCTTCCGGTTTGCTGGTCAGCCGGGCGAGGGGTGTGATGGTGTTGATCACGCCTTCGGTGTGCAGGATATTGTTAGCAGGCTTTACCTCATCATGGGCCGGGATAATCGCGCCATCTACCCAGCCCAGTGGGAAGGCCGGTTTCATCAATATCAGGGTTTTGGCCTTGCCCAGGCGCCGAAGTGCCAGCAATAAACGGTGAGTACCGGTGCCTGCGGCCACGATCAGGGCCGGTTTGGGCAGTGCTGTATCCATGGCTGGGGCCACACCCAGCAGGGCTCGCCACAGAGGTACCGGGTATTCTTCGGCACTGATCCAGTAGAGCGCCGCGCCGGTCAGCACCCGCAGGCGATTGCCCAGCCCCTTGAGTTGGTTTTTGTGGCCGGGCTTGTTGTCTGTCAGCAGCCAGACAACCGGTGCTTGCGAGTGATTGCTCACGAGTTAGTCCTTGCGCTTTCGCCCGTAGAAACCAGGGTCATCCCTGTCTGGGCGGGTCTTGAAGCGGCGGTGCATCCAGAGGTACTGATCTGGGGCCTTTCGGATTTCCCTTTCAATGATGGCATTGATGCGGGTGGCATCTTCCTGATCGTCGCCGCTCGGAAAGTTATCCAAAGCCGGATGAAAGTATATGTCGTAACCAGGTTTGCCATCCCGGCGGAAATGGCTGAACGGAACAACTTTGCAGCCGCTGCGTTCGGCGATTCGCGACGTGGCGGTAATGGTGCCGGCGGGGATGCCGAAAAACGGCGCGAACACGATATCCTTACGGCCGTAATCCTGATCGGTAGCATACCAGACCGCCCGGTTTTTCTTCAGACTGCGAAACAGGCCCCGGAGGTCCCGGGCGCCCAGCACGGTGCCGTAGCGGCGCTCCCTGGCTCTTGTCATTACCGCGTTCATCAGCGGGTTGTTATGATCCCGCTGCATGACATCTGCTTCGATGAACTGTGTAACCAGGCTGCCGCCCAGGTCCAGGGTGCTGTAATGCCCTCCCAGTAATAAGACGCCTTTGCCGCCAGCCAGGGCCTGTTCGAAATGCTCAAGGCCATGGACTTGTGTGATGCCCGTGAGCCTGGCTGGGTCACGAAACCAGGCAATACCTATCTCCAGCAAACCAATACCGTTGGCGATAAAGGCATTGCGAACCAGCGCAGCCTGTTGCTGCTGGTTCAGCTCCGGAAAACACAGGCGAATGTTCACTTCGGCAATATGGCGTCGGCTTTTCGCCAGCCGCCAGGCCAGTAGGCCAGCAATTTTGCCCAGCCACCATTGCAGGCGCAGGGGCAACTGGGCCACCAGCCACATCGCCGCTATGCCAAGCCAGGTTGGCCACCACCGAGGATGGCGATAGGCTGAATAGTCTGTGTTTCGCGGTAGTTTGCGGTACTTCTTCTTCAAAATCGTGAATCCTGCATCGACAAACGGTTTTCCGGGGGGCAAGATGCCCGTCCACAACAAATTTATCCCTATGATAACGCACTGTTTTGCCGGGAGTCCTGCGTGTTCCAGTTTATCTATTCCCTGCTGATCCGGCTCGCCCTGCCGTTTATCCTTGTCCGGCTCTGGTGGCAGGGCCGCAAGGCGCCGGCCTTGAGGCAGAACTGGCAGCACCGGCTGGGACTGGTGCCCGAGATGCACGGGCCGGTTATCTGGGTTCACGCAGTTTCCGTGGGTGAAACCATTGCCGCCGGCCCCATGGTCCGGCGCCTGCTGGCCCGTAACCTGGGTGCGACCATCCTGATGACTGCCATGACTGATACCGGGCTGGCCCAGGCCCGGAAGATGTTTGGTGACAGGGTAGCCTATGCCTACGCCCCTTACGACACGCCCGGGGCTATTCGGCGCTTCCTGAATCGGGTTAACCCCCGCATCCTGGTGATCATGGAAACGGAAATCTGGCCCAATATGATTCGCCAGTGCCGACACCGTCATGTGCCTGTTTTTCTGATCAATGCCCGTCTGTCTGAACGATCTGCCCGGGGGTATGAACGGGTTCGGGGCGTGGCAGCACCTATTATCAAAAGCATCAGCTGGGTGGCTGCGCAAGCCGAAAAAGACGCAGAGCGGTTTCGCCGCATCGGAGTGGCTCCGGGTAATGTTGAGGTCACCGGCAGCGTAAAATTCGATGCGGATATTCCTGATGATGTCCGTGCGGCCTCTGTCAGCTTCCGAAAATCCCTGGGTGAGCGCCCCGTTTGGATTGCCGGCAGCACCCACACCGGAGAAGACGAGCAATTGCTGGCGGCTCATCGCCAGATTCTGGCTCAGCACGCCGATGCCTTACTCATCATTGTGCCCCGGCATCCGGAGCGGTTTGATTCGGTAGCTGAGATGGCTCAAGGCGAGGGCTTTTCCGTGGTTCGCCGGTCAACAGGAGCATCTCCCGCTGGTGCGGAGGTGTATCTTGGCGACACCATGGGAGAGCTGATGATGCTTTACGGAGCCAGTGACCTCGCCTTCGTGGGCGGCTCACTGATCGAGCGGGGAGGGCACAATCCGCTGGAGCCTGCGGCCTGGGGCATTCCGGTATTCTCCGGCACTCATGTGTTTAATTTCGAGACAATCTATCAGCGCTTACTGGATGATCAGGGTGTCCAGCTGGTCGAAAATGCGGATGAGCTGGCGCGGGCGATCTGTTCACTGATAGACGACCCGGAGGCGCTGAAGGCATACGGTGAGCGGGCTCTGGCGGTGGTCAACAAGAACCGGGGTGCGCTGGATAAGGTCGTGGAGGGTATTACGGAGCGGTTGTAACTCCGGGTGCCGCACTGGCACCCGGAATATTCTGCAAGCTGCCCGACTTACTGCACCGGATCGTCCAGTGTCTTTCCTTCTTCGGCCAGGGCTTCAATGCCCCGTGCGCCTTCGCTGAGCCAGTTGTTCAGGTCAATCAGATCCTGCGGGCTCAGGGTGCCTGCCGCCTGCTTCAGTTTCAGGGTGTTGATCACGTAGTCATAGCGGGCGTTGGCGTAATCCCGCAGCGCCACGTAGTACGCACGTTCTGCATCCAGCACTTCCACAATGTTCCGGGTACCTACATCATAGCCGGCGCGGGTTGCATCCAGTGCACTGCGGCGGGAGATGATGGTTTGCTCAAGGGCAGAGGCTGTCTCCACGTTGTTGTTCACGGTCAGGAACAGGCTGCGGGTGTTCACCTGTACATCCCGGCGCACCGTATTCAGGTCCTGTTCGGCGGCGGTGACCAGCGAACGCTGTTCCCGGGCGCCGGCCTGGGTGCCGCCGCCCGTGTAGAGCGGGATGGTCAGTGACAGTGAGGCAACGGACTGGCTGCGCTCCTGCTGGGTAAAAAGGGCGTTCTCCAGACTGGTTTCCTGGTAGGAGGCGCTCAGCTCAAGGGTTGGCAAATGACCGGACTTTGCCGCTTTCAGGCTGGCTTCGCTGGCATTGAGTTGCCTCAGGGCCGCCTGAATAGACCAGTTTTGCTCCACCGCGGTTGCTTCCCACGAAGTCGGATCCATGGGCTCCGGGCGCCCGAGCGGAAAATTCTGCCTGAGATTTTCCATGGCGTCCGGATATTCTCCGGTTAACCGGGCCAGTTGTTCCCTGGCCACATTCAGGTCGTTGTCGGCGGCGATGCGCTGGCTCCTGGCATCGTCGTAGCTGGCACGCGCTTCATAGACTTCGGTGACGGCAATGAGCCCCACGTCAAACCGTTCCCGGGCCTGTTCGTACTGGCGCTGGATGGCCGTTTCAGTCGCTTTTGCGGTTGTGACGGTGTCCTTGGCGCGCAGGACATCGAAGTAGGCGGTTGCCACATCCAGAATCAGTTGTTGCTGGGCCAGGTTGTACTGGGCCTCGGCCGCCTCGGCCTGGAATTGGCTGGCTTCGTAGCTGAACCAGTCTTGAGCCCGGAACAGTGGCTGGGTCAGCTCGACGCCGTAGCGGTAGGTTCGATAACTGTCTCCCGAGAAGAGTTGCCGCGTCAGCTCATCGGCGTTTGCCCCCCCGGGTATATTCCTGGGCTCGAAACGTGTGTAGCTTGCTGACCCAACCGCCGAGATTTTGGGCAGCAGGGCGCTCTTGCTGACATCGCTGGTTGCCTGCTGTGCCTGGAACTG
>NZ_DIHV01000070.1:0-17308 GCF_002420325.1 Marinobacter sp. UBA5687 | reverse complement strand
TGGCCGGCCGTGATCAGCAACCCGCCTTTCCACACCGGTGTAAAAACCGATACATCCATGACCGAGCAGTTCCTGGCCCAGGTGGCCGCTCATCTCGCGCACGGCGGCGAGCTGAGGCTGGTGGCCAACAGTTTTCTGCCGTATGAAGCCCTGATTCGACAACACATCGGCCCGGTTGAGAAACTCGCGCAGGATCGGCGATTTACCGTTTACCGGGCATTTCGGAAAAAGTCGGGCTGAAAAACAGACAGAAAAAAGCCCCTGGGGTAAGGGGCAAAAGATCTTGTCCGGAAAAATGCGGCCGGCCAGCCGGGTCAGGGCTGGGGCATGACCGGAAAGGGTGTTCGGCGTGAACACCCCTAACTTAGGTTTAATTTCTAGAATAAACAGCCTAAAAGTGTTTATTTTCCCGAAAGCTGCCAACGGAAGCCCAAAATGACAACTGCCAGACTCCAGACACCTGCCGGTGAACTCCGCCTGATCCGGCCAGGCGGAACGGCTGGGCTGCGCGCCTGGGACGCTGCCGACGAGTTGTTGTTGTCGGCTGCGGAGCCTTATCTGGCAGACGGTTTGCGCGTGCTGGTGGTGGACGACCAGTTTGGTGCTCTGACCCTCGGGCTTGCCTGCTATCAGCCGCAGACAGTTGCCGACAGCGCGACGCTCGCACACTCCGTGTTGACGAACGCTTCGCTCAATCCGGGGTTACCCGACTGCCCGACGGTTTTGAACTGGCGCCGGCCACCCTCAGGGCCCTTTGATCTGGTGCTGCTCCGTATTCCCCGTCAGGCCGGTTATCTGGCCTGGTTGTTACGGTGGCTCAACAGCGTGCTGGCGGAAGACGGACAAATACTGGCGGGCGGTATGATCAAGCATCTGCCCGATCGTAGTGTTGATGTGTTCGCCAGTGCGGTGGTCACCGAACAGGTGTTGCCTGCCCGTAAAAAGGCGCGGGTAGTGGTGTGTCGTGGTGGCTCGGCCACATTGACGGAATGGCAGGAGCAATGGCGTGGCTACCCGGTGGCAGGATTGCCCGGGCCGGTCGAGGCGCTGCCCGCAGTATTTGCCAGAGATAAGCTGGATATTGGCACGCGGGAGTTGTTACCGCTGATTCCTCAGGCGGTTAGTCGAGTGCCCCCGGCCGGGCGGATTCTGGATCTGGCGTGTGGAAATGGCGTGCTCGGGTTGTCTGCGCTTGCCGGCAGGCCGGGCGCCGAAGTGCATTTCAGTGACGTATCCAGCCAGGCCATTGCCAGTGTTGAGCATAACCTGAGCCGGTATGAGGGCGGCGATTGCGTGCACTTATGGCATCAGGACGGCATCGCAGATGATTTGCCTGACTATCAGCTTATTCTGCTGAACCCACCCTTCCATGAGGGTGGCGTGGTAGGCGATCACATCGCACTGAGACTGTTCAGGGATGCCGCCCGGCATCTGGCGCCGGGCGGCCGCGTATTGATGGTGGGCAATCGCCACCTGGGGTATCACCGTTCCCTGAAACAATACTTCAGCAGCGTTGAACAGAGAGCTGCAAGCCCGAAATTCGTGGTGTTCGAAGCCCGGAATGGCGCGGTGTGAGTCTCAGGCCGTCGCCGGGCGATCGTAGCCGAGGCGCGCGAGGGTATCCACGATGGTCTGGGTTTGACTATCAATCTCGATGTTGACCTTTTGCCCCTTAGTGGCCTTCCCAAACGTGGTGGCACGCAGGGTCTCCGGGATAAGGTGGACGTTGAAGCGGTTACCTTCCACCTCGCCAATGGTCAGGCTGGCGCCATTGATGGCAATGTAGCCTTTGGGGAAGATGTACTTCGCCCAGGTTTCCGGTAGTTCGAACCATAGGGTCACGTTGTTTTCCGGCCGCAGAATATCGACGATGGTTGCGGTAGTGTGGATATGGCCACTGAGCAGATGGCCGCCGATTTCATCGCCGATTCGGGCGGCGCGCTCGAAGTTGATTTCGTCGCCGGGTTTCAGGTCGCCGAGGGTGGTCAAGCGCAGGGTTTCCTGCATGGCGTCGAAGTACAGCCGGTGGCCTTCCTGGCGGGTAACCGTCAGACAGGTGCCGTTGATGGCAACCGAGGCACCGATGGTTACGCCCTGAACCCGGTCTTCCGGGAACTCGATCACGAAGGTGCTCAGGCCCGGCGCCGCGATCACGTTTTCGACCCGTGCAATGCCCTGAACGATACCGGTAAACATACATGCTCTCCTGAAAACCGTTGATTGGCGCAAGCATACCGGCGCCTGCCAGTGTTGCCAAGAAGTCTGCAAGCCGCTTATGACGGCAAAGCCGACATTCAAGAATTGTTCGTAAAGGTCGATACTTGCATAAAGAACCTGAAGAACAGTGAGCTCAATGGCGGAAAATACAGCAGTAGACAAGACAGATCCGGCCAATGCATCCGGAGCGGTCCTTCGCCCCGGTCGGGCCGCTGATCCGGTGCCGGCAACACCGGAATCTGCCCTCAATGCCGCGCAAAGAACCGCTGCTCTGCAGGCTGACGATGACCAGGGCCCGAACGCTGAATCTGGCAGCGAGCAGCCCGGGGCGCAGGAATCGCAGGATCGGACTGCCGAGACCGGGTCGGAGAATCCGGATATCGAGCAGGCGCTGGCGGAGTCGCGACAGCGCAAGCTGCGTCTTATGCTAAGGCAGTGTGACCGGGTTCTGCTGATGGACTTCAACTTGCTGGCTATGTCGGACTGGCCGGATAACTATCAGATGGCAGCTGCGCGGCGTAGCCGAGACCTGTGGATCTTCAGTGCCCTTTTGGCTGCGACGTTTTTCCTCAGTGGTTTGACCGGTTTTGTGCCGGCCTGGGTAGCCGGTGGAGGTTTTGGCGCTTTCGTGATTATTCTGTTGCTGGGAGTGCCGTTTATCCGTCGGATTTACACGTCCAGCCCCTCCTATATGGATTTAATTATTCGCCGTCAGCGCATGCTTCGGGATGCCCGCAAACATGCGGCCCACCTGGAGGGAAAGGACGGGCTGATATGGCAGTGTGCGCGTATGGCAGAGTACAACCCGACACTGCGTCATACCCGCTTCAGTGAATTGCTCAGACTGTCTGAGCAACGGGTGTTGCCGCGTTATCTTACCCGGCGGGAACATGTTCGGCTGTATCTTATCTATCTGCTGGAAGCCGAGAAAGCCTATGGCAAAGTCCAGCAAGCGTTTTTCGACGGCAATCAGGACGCGATAGACCGGGGGTGGCAGGCAGTGGCGGCGGTTCCTGAAGACCGAGCTTGACATGACAGGCCTTCAAACGTATGTTTCAAACAGACGTTTGCTAGAGGCTCTGACAACAAAATGGCGCAGTCTGATACCGTTGACCGCATTCTTGACGCTGCCGAAGAGCTGTTTGCCGAGCGTGGGTTCTCGGAAACATCGCTTCGTATGATTACCAGTAAGGCTAAGGTAAATCTGGCCGCTGTCAATTATCACTTTGGGTCTAAGAATGCCCTGATCCACGCCGTGTTCGCCCGGTTCCTGACGCCGTTTTCGGCCACCCTGGATACCGCCTTTGATGAACTCGAAGAGCGTTGTGATGGCCAGCCGCCCACGCTGAACCAGACCCTGTGGGCGCTTACGGAAAGTGCCGTGCGCATGCCTCAGCGTAATGAGAAAGGCATATCCATCTTCATGCGCCTGCTCGGTCTTGCCTATACCCAGTCTCAGGGCCACCTGCGTAAATTTCTCGAACAGGAATACAGTGAGCCATTTGGTCGTTTCATGCGCTTGCTCAAAGAGGCCACGCCTGAGTTGTCCTCGGTTGATCGCTACTGGCGCATCCAGTTCATGCTGGGAGCGACGGCCTTCACCATGTCCAGCAGTGATGCCCTGATTGATATTCTCGAAAACAAGCTCGGCGTTGAAACCACGGTTCAGGAAATTGCCGCACGCCTGGTGCCGTTCCTGGCCGCAGGCATGAAGGCTCCAGACAAAATGCTGGTGCCGCCTACCGCTTCAGGCGTTTCGGTTGCCTGAACTCCCCCGCCTCGGGTAGTCTTCCCTCTGGTTCGCAGCCGGAGGGAAGTCGTTACCAATGCCCGATAACAAGCCCCCCGGGGTTACCCTGTCCATTGATATCGCCAATCAGTTCCTGACACTGGCTACTCAATCGGGTGATATCATTGCCCGCTACCCGGTATCCACCGGCCTGAATGGCCCCGGCCAGGCCGACGGCAGTGGCTGTACCCCTGTTGGCAAGCATTATATCCGCGCCCGAATCGGGGCAGGGCAGCCATTAAATACGGTGTATCGTGGGCGCCGCCCCACTGGCGAGATCTACAGCCAGAGTCTGGCGGCAGCGAACCCGGGGCGCGACTGGATTCTTACCCGTATACTCTGGCTTTGTGGCTGTGAATGGGGGCGAAACCGTGGGCCGGGGGTAGACACTTTTCGTCGTTTTATCTATATCCACGGCACGCCGGACAGTGAACCTATGGGAGTTGCCAGATCCCATGGCTGCATCCGGATGCGCAATACCGATATTGTTGAGCTTTTTGACCGGGTTCCAGCGGGGACTCCAGTCAGTATCTATTAATCCGCATAATTCAGAGGGACAGGATGATTGGCGAAGTTTTGGGTGTACTGAATGGCTGGATAGAGCAGTTCGGGTTGCTATCTGAAGGTTGGCGGGCCGGTGTGCTGGTTTTCCTGCTCGTGCTGGGGACGGCGGCGGTTGCCTATATTGCCAGTCATGTGATTTCTGCGCTGGAGCGCAAATTCGCCAGCACTCATAACCTTTGGGATGATGCTATTCTGCACGCGGTCCGTCGCCCTGTCGTGGCTTTCGTGTGGCTCCAAGGGGTGTATTGGGCTGCCGAAGTGGCTCACCATTTTTCCGAGGCTGAGGTCTTCAAGGCTAACGGAACGTTGCTTCAGATCGGTTTTGTCTGGGTGGTGGTCTGGTTTTTTATTCGGCTGATCAAACAGTTCGAGAATATCCTCACCTCTCCGATCAAGATGCGCAAGCCGATGGATTACACCACGGTCAATGCCATCAGCAAGCTGTCGCGCGCGGTTGTGATTATTACCGCCGCTCTGACCGCCCTGCAAACCCTGGGCTTCAGTATTTCGGGCGTGCTGGCATTTGGTGGTGTCGGGGGCATCGCGGTTGGTTTTGCCGCGAAAGATCTCCTGGCGAACTTTTTCGGTGGTTTCATTATCCATTTGGACCGTCCGTTCAAGGTGGGGGATTGGGTTCGATCCCCGGATCGGAGCATTGAGGGTACGGTTGAGCATATCGGATGGCGACTGACCACCATTCGCACCTTCGACAAGCGCCCGCTTTATGTCCCCAATGCGGCGTTTACCACTATTGCAGTGGAAAACCCATCACGTATGACCAATCGCCGGATCTACGAGACCATCGGCATTCGCTATGCCGATGTGCATTCCATGAAAACCATCGTGGACGAAATCCGGGAGATGCTGAAGAATCATGAAGAGATTGATGCCAACGAGACCTTGATCGTTAATTTTCTGGCGTTTAACTCATCGTCACTGGATATCATGGTGTACACCTTTACCAAAACCACCCAGTGGGTGCGTTTCCATGAGGTGAAGGAAGATGTATTACTGAAAATCAGTGACATCATCGAAAACCATGGCGCCGAGGTGGCCTTCCCGACGCGCACGCTGCATCTGCCGGATGGGGTGCGGGTAGACGGGCGCGATTCCTCAAAGCGTGAGGACTCAAACGACAAGTCCTCGGACAAGGACGCTGATTCCGGAAAATCCGGAAAAAATATCGATCATGATGGCGGTTACGGTGAAGCCGATTCAGATTCCGGAGACGGGGAATGACAGTAACGAATGACAATGTACCGGTAGGCATTATCGGTGGTACGGGGCTGACCAGCCTGAGCAATATCCAGATCACCGGAGAAGAGACAGTGACAACTGCGTGGGGTGAGCCCTCCTCCACGCTGGTGCGGGGGCAACTAGGTGATCAGCCTGTTATCTTTCTCGCGCGTCATGGTAACCCGCACCGGATTCCGCCCCATCAGGTCAATTACCGGGCCAACATTCAGGCGTTGCATGATGCCGGCGCTCGGGTGCTGGTGGGTGTAAACGCGGTTGGTGGCATACATGCCAATATGGGGCCGGCCCACATCGTGATCCCGGATCAACTGATCGACTACACCTGGGGCCGGGCCAGCACTTTCTTCGAAGGCGAGCTGGAGGAAGTTACACACATTGATTTTACCTGGCCCTACGATCAGGAAGCGCGTCAGGTGTTGATTGATGCTGCTCGCGCGGCGTCGCTGTCATTTTCCGGGTTTGGCGTCTATGGCGCGACGCAGGGGCCCAGGCTGGAGACGGCGGCGGAAATCCGCAGGATGGAGCGGGATGGCTGTGACATCGTTGGTATGACCGGCATGCCCGAGGCAGTGCTGGCGGCAGAGCTGGGCTTGCGGTACGTCAGCCTCGGGCTGGTGGTGAACTGGGCTGCGGGTAAAACCGACCACATTATTACCATGGCCGAGATTGAAGAAGCGATTGCCCAGGGCATGTCCGGCGTTCGGCAGATTCTGGAGCGTTCAATGGCAAGTCTGGGGCAGCTTGCGCTTACCCCTCAATCTTCTTGAAGAAAACCAGGACGCCGACGGTGGGGGAGTCGATGAAGTGGATTTCCTCACTGCGCATCCGCCGCGTTTCACGAATCCAGGTCACCAGTTCTACTGGTGCCGGACGGAGTTGGTAAGCGGTACCGGTGCCTTCTGATGCTGAACCACCGGTTTCGCTATCAAGTGTATTGCCAGAGTCCTGATCGGAAAACTCCGCAACCGCTTCGGTCTGAGGCGGTGTTTCAGGCTCTGCCGGCACAGCCTCGGGATCGTCGCTGACGGCCCAGTGGTTAAGCTGCACATTAACGTGCAGGTAGCGCTGGCGGTCAATGGTGATCTGGCCTTCCACCGCTCGTTGGCCAGACTCGGCCAGCCAGTCACCGATTGCGACACGCAGAGGTTCGCCCTCGTAGTCGGGCGGAAAGGCTTCATACCAGCCGGCACTCGCCAGTACCCGGTAGTTACCGCTTCGCTCGAGCCGGTTGGCCGCCTCGCCCAGGTGCAGTTGGTTGCGGGGTATCAGGTTGAGTTCGGTTACCCGCTCCCCGGATTCCTGCTCCACCCAAAGGGTTTTGCCGGCCTCTTCGACAGGTTCCACCGACTTGTTCGCCATCTGCTCTTCAATGCCGGCCGGGTCCACCAGACGCTGTAAAATCACCAGCTCTGCCCGGTAGTAGTCGTTCGGGACATTGCCTGAAGCGCCCTGGGCCCACAGGGTTGCCGGTGTGAATGCAACTGAGGCGAACAGCGCGGCACTGGCCAGGGTTTGCCGGGAGCATAAAATGTGAGCTTGCAAGGGCGTTACTCCACCTGAATCCTTTTTTGTCATGATGCCTTTGCCGGGGCCTTGTCGGGCGCCAGTTCTTCGAGCATCGCTGCGATGGCGTCGAGTTTACCATCGGTTGAGTCATCATTCAGCCGGAAGCGAAAGCTGTTGGCGCCTTCGAGCCGGTATCGATCCGGAGCGGATTGCACTTTTTTAACCAGTTCGAGAGGGTCGACCGGTGTCGTTGCCCCGAACTCAAGCCGCACCCATTCCTTGCCGGCATCCACTTTCACGATGCCCAGAGTCTCTGCCTGCAAGCGTAGCTGTGCCTGGCGCATGAGGTTCTTGGCCGGGGGCGGTAATAATCCGAAGCGGTCAATCATCTCAACCTGAAGTTCTTTTAATGCCTCACGATCCTTCACGCTGGCAATACGCTTGTACAGCATCAGGCGGTTGTGGACATCTGGCAGGTAGTCGTCGGGAATCAGGGCCGGAATGCGCAGGTTCATTTCGGTGCCGTGGCTGAGAGGCAGCTCGGCGTTGGGCGTGCGGCCGTCGCGAATCGCTTTTACGGCTTCGTCCAGCAGCTGCATGTAGAGGGTAAAGCCGATGCTTTCGATCTGACCGCTCTGTTCTTCACCCAGCAGCTCGCCAGCGCCCCGGATTTCCAGGTCGTGGGTGGCCAGCATGAAGCCTGCGCCCAGGTCCTGGGATTCGGAAATCGCATCCAGTCGCTTCCTTGCATCGGCGGAAATGGCCTTTGGCGGTGGTGTCAGCAGATAGGCGTACGCCTGGTGATGAGACCTGCCCACGCGACCCCGAAGCTGGTGCAGCTGCGCCAGGCCAAATTTGTCTGCCCGTTCAATAATAATGGTGTTGGCGCTGGGGATGTCGATGCCGGTTTCCACAATAGTGGTGCACACCAGTACGTTGAAACGCTTGTGGTAGAAATCCGACATGATCTGTTCCAGCTGGCGCTCGCGCATCTGGCCGTGTGCCACACCCACCCGCGCCTCCGGAATCAGTTTGCGCAGATCTTCCGCGGTTTTCTCGATGGTGGCGACATCATTGTGCAGGAAATAGACCTGACCGCCCCGCAGGATTTCCCGCAGAATCGCTTCTTTCACCATGGCGTCGTCGCGCTGGCGCACAAAGGTTTTCACCGACAGCCGGCGGGCTGGTGGGGTCGCGATAATGGACAGGTCGCGCAGGTGGCCCATAGCCATGTTCAGGGTTCTGGGAATCGGTGTGGCGGTGAGGGTCAGCATATCCACCTCGGCCCGCAGGGATTTCAGTTTTTCCTTCTGCTGAACGCCAAACCGGTGTTCTTCGTCGATAATCACCAGCCCCAGATTCTTGAAGTTGATATCGCCTTGCAGAAGCTTGTGGGTGCCAATGACGATATCTGCCTTGCCTTCCTCTATGGCAGTGATGGCCTTGCTGGTCTGGCTGCCGCTGCGGAAGCGACTCAGAAGCTCTACAGTTACCGGCGTATCCGAGAACCGGTCACGGAACGACTCGTAATGTTGCTGGGCCAGAAGAGTAGTGGGCACCAGCACGGCCACCTGTTTGCCAGACCAGGTGGCCAGAAAAGCCGCGCGCATGGCGACTTCGGTTTTACCGAAGCCGACATCGCCGCATACCAGCCGGTCCATCGGGCGTTCGCTCGTCATATCCTCGAACACCGATTCGATGGCCACCTGCTGGTCCGGCGTCTCCTCAAACGGGAAGCCGGCAGCAAAGGTCCGATAGGCCTCTTTCGGGTCCTCAAACTGGAAGCCTTTCCGGGCTTCCCGGCGGGCGTAAACATCCAGCAGTTCTGCGGCGGTGTCGCGGATTTTTTCCAGCGCTTTTTGCTTGGCGTTGCTCCAGCGTTCTGTTCCGAGCTTGTGGAGCGGTGCGTGTTCCTCATCGGTGCCGGCGTAACGGGAAATCAGGTGCAGGCTGGACACCGGTACATAGAGTTTGGAGCCGCCGGCGTATTCCAGGGTCAGGAATTCGTCGGATTGGCCGCCGGCGGTGAGTGTCTCCAGCCCCTTGTAGCGCCCCACGCCATGGTCGATATGCACGACCGGTGCGCCAATTCTCAGTTCAGACAGGTCCCGGTAGCCGGCATCGTCGGTTTCGGTTGGTTTCTGGCGCCGGCGACGCTGCAGCACCCGCTCGCCAAACAACGCCGATTCGGTAATCAGTGCCAGATTCTGGCCGGGCAACACCATGCCCTGTTCCAGTGGGGCAATGGTGATGGCCAGAGTGGTGCTCTCGTTTTCGAGGAATTCCGACCAGCTCTGCACGGTTGACAGCTTGAGCTTGTGATCGGCCAGGTTGTCGATCAGCGCCTCCCGGCGCCCGGACGATTCAGCACAGATCAGGATGCGCCCGTGGAACTCCTGAATGAACCGTTTGAGGCGCCCTGCCGGATCAGCGGCGCGCCCGTCCATGGCGACATCCGGGAGAGATTCGGTACCGCAGTTGCTGGCGCCCGCGCCGTCTTCGGGTTGACTGCTGCAGGTAATACGCGGGTAGTGTTTGAGTTGCCCGAACACTTCATCCGGCTGCAGAAACAGCTCGGTGGGGGGCAGAATAGGGCGCAGTCGATCGTGGCGGCGGTCTTCGTAACGGGCCCGCGTTTCCGCATCAAAGGCATTGACGGCATCATTGAGGCCGTTGGCAGTAAACACCAGAGTGTTGCCCGGCAGATAATCAAATAACGTGGCGGTTGCATCGAAAAACAGTGGAAGATAGTACTCAATGCCAGGCGGTGTGATGCCGTGGGTAACATCCTGGTAAACCGGCGCGTCTTTGTCGGCATTGGGGAAATATTCGAACCAGCGATTGCGAAAGCCTGAGCGGGCTTCCTTGTGCCAGGGAAATTCGTTGGCCGGCAGAAGTTCGATGCGTTCGGTTTTATCGATGGATCTCTGGGTTTCCGGGTCAAAGGTCCGGAGGGTTTCGATTTCGTCATCGAACAGATCAATGCGGTAGGGCAGGTTAGAGCCCATGGGGTAAATGTCGAGGATGGCCCCTCGTACCGCATACTCGCCGTGTTCATACACGTTGTCGGTATGATGATAACCGGCTGCCTCCAGTTGCATTCGCCAGCTGTCGATATCCAGGGTCTGGCCCACTTCCAGCAGCAGGGTGTTACCCTGCAGATAGCTTGGGGGGGCAAGCCGGTGCATCAGGGTGCGCGCCGGTACTACCAGAATGCCGTGGCGTGTGCCGGGTAACCGGTGCAGGGAGCGAATCCGCCTCGAGGTAATGTCCTGGTGTGGCGAAAACAGATCGTAGGGCAGTGTTTCCCAGTCCGGAAGCGACAATAGCTCAATGCCATCGGAGGTAATGATGGCGCCGTCTTCATCCGTGGGCAGCCCTAGGAAAAACCGGATGGATTGCTCCAGCTGGATGGCTTCGCTGGTACTTTGAGTGATGACCAGTGTCAGACCTTTGTGGGCGCGGGCGCTCTCGCAGATGGCCAGGGCGTCGGCACAGCCATTCAGTTGCCCCCATTTTCTGTGGTCGGCAGCCTTTTCAGGGGCAGCGGGGGCGATAAGCGGGGCGTGGGCCTGGCCTTTGGTCATGGGGCAAGCGTTCTCCTGAATAAATGCATCATTTGCCGGGGCGGCGCTATTCTATCGCCCGGTTGTGACAGTGTCATGGTCGGGGCAGACAAACGGCTATTTGCCGTATCGCCTTTTAAGTTGGATAATGTGCGCCCCAAATTATTTCCAGTGCTATACGAGGTTCCAACCGTGAGTCACGAACAGATCAACCAGCACCTGTCCAACTGGACTGACCGGGAGTCTACCGCAGAAGCGATGATCCCGTTGATCGGCCGCCTGTACCGTAAAAACAACGTTGTTACGTCCGTATACGGCCGTGCGATCATCAACCAGTCTGTTATCGATATCATCCGCGCCCATCGTTTTGTGCGTCAGGTTGAGGACAGCGAGCTGTCTGTTCACGATACGCTGCCCATTCTCGAGGCGATGGACAAGCTGGAGCTTGGCCGCGCTCACGTGGATATTGGCAAGCTGGCGGTCAAATTCAAGGCAGAGGGCGGTGACCTCACCGAGTTCCTGAAAAAGGAAATCGGCCCGGTGGTTGGCAAGTACGCCGAAGAGGCGGCCAAGGATGCCAAGGAAGAAACGAAGGATGTGGTGCTTTACGGCTTTGGCCGGATCGGCCGACTGCTGGCGCGGATCCTGGTTGAAAAGGCCGGTGGCGGCAACAACCTGCGCCTGCGTGCGATCGTTGTCCGCCAGGGTGGTGCTGACAACGATCTGGAAAAGCGTGCCAGCCTGCTGCGTCGTGACTCCGTGCATGGTCCTTTCGATGGCACCATCACGGTCGATGCCGAGAACTCTGCGCTGATCGCCAACGGCAACTTTATCAAGGTGATCTACTCCGATGGTCCGGACAAGGTGGACTACACCGAGTACGGCATCAACAACGCCATCGTGGTCGACAATACCGGTAAGTGGCGCGATGAAGCGGGCCTGGGCCTGCATCTGAAGTCCAAGGGTGTCAGTCGAGTGATTCTGACTGCGCCGGGCAAGGGCGACATCAAGAACATCGTTTATGGCATCAACAACGACTGGATCACCGACGAAGACAAGATCCTGTCTGCTGCTTCCTGTACCACCAACGCCATCACTCCGGTACTGAAGGCCATCAATGACGAGTACGGTATTGAGGATGGTCACGTTGAAACCGTTCACTCCTACACCAACGACCAGAACCTGATCGACAACTACCACAAGGGCAGTCGTCGTGGCCGCAGCGCCCCGTTGAACATGGTTATTACCGAAACCGGCGCGGCCAAAGCCGTTGCCAAAGCACTGCCGGAGCTGAAAGGCAAGCTGAGCGGTAATGCTATCCGGGTGCCGACACCGAACGTGTCCATGGCGATCCTGAATCTGAACCTGAAAAGCGATGTGGATGCCGAGCAGGTAAACGAATATCTGCGCGATATGGCGCTTCACTCCGAGCTGCAGAAGCAGATCGACTTTGTGAACTCTCCGGAAGTGGTTTCCACCGATTTCGTGGGCTCCCGTCATGCCGGTATCGTCGATGCCCAGGCTACCATCGCCAATGGCAAGCGTTTGATCCTGTACGTGTGGTACGACAACGAATTCGGCTACAGCGCCCAGGTTGTGCGTTGTGTGAACCAGATGGCCGGCGTAACCTATCCGATCTTCCCGAAGCGCGCCCGCGACTAAAGTCGTAGGCCGGTCTCGGCAGTTGATTGGCAGAAAGCCCCGGTAGCGCCAGCTGCCGGGGTTTTTTGTTACTTTGGCCGTACAAAACCATTTTTGTTACCGGTGGAAATAGGTTTCCTTAATCTCTATAATTGGCGCGATTTTGGGTATGTCTGGCACCCCGTTTCTCATCTTTTCCTGCGTCAAATGGCAAACAGCAGCAACTGCTATGGCATTTGAACCTCAAGGTGCAGCCGTTCGGCGCAATCCGGACAGGAAACCAGGGCCGCAGGGGCCGGGCGTTACAAATCCACAGAATAGTTTCTGATGATTGGATGAGGCTAATGATCAAGATCAAAAAAGGCCTGGATCTTCCCATCAGCGGCGCTCCCGAACAGACCATTACTGACGGCAAGCCGGTTCGCCACGTGGCGCTCATCGGTTTTGACTATCACGGCATGAAGCCGACGATGGCTGTGAAAGAGGGAGACCGTGTCAAGCGCGGTACGCTGCTGTTCACGGACAAGAAGACCGAAGGCGTTCGTTATACTTCCCCCGCTGCAGGCGTGGTGAAAGAAATCAATCGCGGTGAGCGTCGCGTTTTCCAGTCTGTCGTGATCGAAATTGATGGCGACGATGCGGAAACCTATGCCCGTTACAACGATTCGGACCTTGCCGGCCTGGAACGCCAGCAGGTGGTCGACAACCTGGTAGAGTCCGGCCTGTGGACAGCTTTCCGCACGCGGCCATACAGCAAGGTTCCGGAAATCGATTCCGCACCGAATTCCATTTTCGTGTCTGTGATGGACACCAACCCCCTGGCGGCAGACCCCACCGTTATCATCGGCGAGAACAGCAAGGCTTTTGAAAAAGGCCTGACCATCATCTCCCGCCTGACCAACGGCAAGGTATTTGTAACCGGCAAGCCCGGCGCGAATGTTTCTGTGCCCAAGGCCGACAATATCGAAGTACACCAGTTTGACGGTGTGCACCCGGCCGGCAACGTAGGTACCCATATCCATCACCTGGATCCGGTATCTGCCAGCAAAACTGTCTGGTCCATCAACTACCAGGACGTTATCGACATCGCCAAGCTGTTCGAAACCGGTGAAGTGCCGGTAGAGCGCATTGTGGCGATTGCTGGCCCGAAAGCCTCCAAGCCCCGCCTGGTTCGTACCCGTCTGGGTGCCAGCCTGCAGGAGTTGCTGGACGGCGAAGTGGCGACTGACTGTCAGGTTCGTGCTATTTCCGGTTCTGTGTTTGGTGGCCGTCGCGGCGAAGGCCCCTGCGCCTACCTAGGCCGCTTTGCCAACCAGGTAAGCGTGCTGGAAGAGCAGAGCAAGCGTGAGTTCATGGGTTGGTTGTCTCCGGGCCCCAACAAGTTCTCGGTGCTGAATATCTATCTGTCCAAGCTTAACCCGGGCAAGCTGTTCAACTTTACCACCACCACCAATGGCAGTGAGCGAGCCATGGTGCCGGTAGGTGCGTATGAACAGGTTATGCCGCTGGATATCCTGCCAACCCAGCTGCTGCGCGCACTGATTGTGGGCGATACCGAAATGGCACAGAAACTGGGTGCCCTGGAGCTGGATGAAGAAGATCTGGCGCTGTGCACCTTCGTGTGCCCCGGCAAATATGAATACGGTCCGATTCTCCGCGAGAACCTGACCCGAATCGAGATCGAGGGCTAATACGATGGCAATCCGACAGTTTCTCGATGGAATCGAGCATCACTTTGAAAAAGGCGGCAAGTACGAGCGCTGGTACGCCCTGTACGAAGCCGTTGATACAATTTTCTACTCGCCTGCGAGCGTAACCAAGACCACCTCCCATGTGCGTGATGGCGTAGACCTCAAGCGCATCATGATCACTGTGTGGCTGTGTACCTTCCCGGCCATGTTCTTCGGTATGTGGAACATCGGTTTCCAGGCCAACAGCTTCCTGGCAGAAAATGCCGGCGCCCAGATTGCCGACGGCGGCCTGCGTGAAGCCTTCATTACCGCCCTGGCGGTAACCGGAGCCGGAGCCGGCCTTTGGGATAACTTCGTCTATGGCCTGGCGTATTTCGTGCCCATCTACGCGGTTACCTTCATTGTGGGTGGTTTCTGGGAAGTCCTGTTTGCCACCGTGCGCAAGCACGAAGTGAACGAAGGCTTCTTTGTGACCTCCGTACTGTTTGCACTGATCTGCCCGCCCACCATCCCGCTGTGGCAGGTGGCCCTGGGTATCACCTTCGGTGTGGTGATCGGTAAGGAAGTGTTCGGCGGTACCGGCAAGAACTTCCTGAACCCGGCCCTGACCGGTCGTGCCTTCCTGTACTTCGCCTATCCGGCGCAGATTTCCGGCGACACCGTCTGGACTGCGGTTGACGGCTTCAGTGGCGCGACGGCGCTGAGCTGGGCCGCCAGTGGTGGTCTGGAAGCTCTGGAAGCTCAAATTGGCTGGATGAGCGCCTTCATGGGCACCATTCAGGGCTCGATGGGTGAGACCTCGACACTGGCCATTCTGATTGGTGGCCTGATCCTGTTGGGGATGAAGATTGCCTCCTATCGCATCGTCGGAGGTGTGTTGATCGGTATGATCGGCATGTCGCTGCTGCTAAACATCATAGGTTCCGAGACCAATCCGATGTTCGCGGTTCCGGCGCATTGGCATCTGGTCATGGGCGGGTTTGCCTTTGGCATGATGTTCATGGCGACGGATCCGGTGTCCGCCGCGATGACTGACACGGGTCGCTGGTGTTTCGGTATTCTGGTAGGCGTGATGACTGTGCTGATCCGCGTGATCAATCCGGCGTTCCCGGAAGGCATCATGCTTGCCATCCTGTTCGCAAACCTGTTCGGGCCATTGATGGACCATTACGTGGTTCAGGCCAACATCAAACGGAGGCTTGCTCGTGGCTAAAGCTAAAGAAACCGTCTCCCGCACGCTGATCGTTGCGCTGGTGCTGAGTATCGTGTTCTCTGTCGTGGTATCCACCGCGGCGGTCATGCTCAGACCTGCCCAGGTCAAGAATCAGCATCTTGATATGACAACGAACATTCTCTCTGCCGCAGGTATGCTGGATCAAGGCGATACTGCAGAGCAGATTTTGCAGAAATTCGAGAGTTTCGATGTTCGCCTGGTGGATTTGGATACTGGTAAATTTGTAAAGCCTTCCGCCGTTGGTGTTGCTGAGCCCATGAAATATGATATGTACAAGGCTGCCTCGGACCCTCAGTTGTCTACGGATATTCCTTCCTCGGAAGACAAGGCTGGCATCAAGCGCCGGCCGAATGTTGCCAGGGTGTATACGCTGAGCGAGAACGGAGAGCTAGTGCGTGTGGTACTGCCAATTCATGGTTATGGCCTCTGGTCTACATTGTATGGCTTCATTTCGCTGGAAGGTGATTTGAACACCATTGAAGGGCTTGGCTTTTACTCCCACGCCGAAACTCCGGGCCTCGGTGGGGAGGTAGACAATCCACGCTGGAAGTCGCAGTGGGTGGGGAAGAAAGTTTATGATGGTGATCGCACTGAACCGCAGATCAAACTGGTTAAAGGTGGCGTAAACGTTGATGCAAAAAAAAGGCAGCATAAAGTGGATGCTCTGTCCGGGGCAACGTTGACCAGTCGCGGCGTTGAGCAACTGGTTAACTACTGGATGGGCGACCGCGGATACGCGCCGTTCCTGCAAAAACTTCGTGAAGGGGAGGTCTGATCATGGCAGATGCATCAGCCAAACAGGTTCTCTTCGAACCGATCTTCAGCAATAACCCGATTGCCCTGCAGATCCTGGGGATCTGTTCAGCGCTGGCGGTTACCACCAGCATGAACGTTACACTTGTTATGTGCGCGGCGGTTATTGCCGTTACCGCATTTTCCAACCTGGCCGTGTCCCTGGTACGCACCCAGATTCCGGGCAGTATCCGGATCATCGTGCAGATGACCATTATCGCCTCCCTGGTAATCGTGGTTGACCAGGTGCTCAAGGCCTATGCCTACGAGATTTCCAAGCAGCTCTCAGTGTTCGTTGGTCTGATTATCACCAACTGCATCGTTATGGGCCGCGCGGAAGGCTTTGCCATGAAGAACGGCCCCTGGCTGAGCTTCCTGGACGGCGTTGGTAACGGTCTGGGCTACTCGGTACTCCTGATCTTCGTTGCCTTCTTCCGTGAATTGCTGGGCGCCGGCTCACTGTTCGGTGTCTCCCTGATGCCGGTGGTGAACGAAGGTGGCTGGTACATTCCTAACGGCTTGTTGCTGCTGCCGCCGAGTGCGTTCTTTATTATCGGCCTGGCGATCTGGGGTCTGCGGACCTGGAAGCCGGAGCAGGTTGAAGAGCCGGACTATAAAATGTCTCGCCATGTCGCCAAGGAGGCCTTCTGATGGAGCATTATATCAGCTTGATTCTGAAGGCTGTTTTTGTTGAAAACATGGCGCTGGCCTTCTTCCTGGGGATGTGTACCTTCCTGGCCATCTCCAAGAAGATCGAGGCCGCAACCGGTCTTGGCATTGCCGTGGTGGTCGTGCTGACGGTCACCGTTCCGGTGAACAACCTTCTGTACAACAGCGTTCTGCGCGAAGGCTCCCTGGATTGGGCTGGCCTGCCGAACGTAGACCTGAGCTTTCTCGGATTGCTGACGTATATCGGGGTAATCGCGGCGATTGTTCAGATCATGGAAATGGTACTGGACAAGTATATCCCGGCGCTCTATGCCGCTCTGGGTGTGTTCCTGCCACTGATTACAGTGAACTGCGCCATTCTGGGTGCCTCGCTGTTCATGGT